>JAGNOY010000079.1 GCA_017989935.1 Chitinophagaceae bacterium | reverse complement strand
CAATAAATACATCTGGATCCAACCATTGAAATATTTCAGTAAACGATCTAGCTTCTCTACTATCACACTTGATAAAATCCCTATTCAAATCTAAATATTGCGAATTGCCTCTTTCACCAAAACTTTCTGGACCATCTTGATCTGGCCTATGAAATTCACTTCTTTCTAAACACCCACCAATATTATACACAGGAATTACTGCTAACACCACATCTTCCGAAAATTTATCTTCACCAGCCTCTATAGCTTGAGCTAAATCTCTTATCAACATCATACTTGCATCTATCCCATCTGGCTCACCTGGATGAATTCCATTGTTTACCAAAATCACAACCTTCTTTTCTTGATGCCAATTTACAGGATTTCGATCTCGGCTTTTATTTAAAGTCACTACATGCAAAGGAAAACCAGCATCTGTCATTCCAAATTCCTCCATTTGAATACATGCATATTTCTTATCTAATTGCTTATAAAATTCTATGCATTCATTATAAGTAGCGGAATAATTTTTTTCATGAATTTCATAAGGAGTTTCCTGTGCATTGATTTTCAAGATCAGCACTAACATAGAAATGCCCAAAATCAAATAAAATTTTATAGACGCCATAATAAATCAATTTTAAAAGCCTCAAGATAATCATTCGCTGATTTTTCTTCTATCTATTATAAATAAAATCCTTCTAACACATTAACCAATTGCTTTTTCTTTCCCTACAAGATTATTTTTTATGCCTAAGTATTTTTTTTGGGTGGCACACACGCTCTCGGCTTTACTCCGTCTCGTTTTTTGAAACGAGACGGGGTATCGCCTCCATCGTTGCCACAATACATGGATGTTACTTCTTCAACTCATGATTTCTTTTCAAGTCTAAAAAATTCTTCTACATTTGCAATCCAAAACAAGATTCCACCATGGGAAGAATATTCGAAGTTCGTAAAGGCGCCATGTTTGCTCGTTGGGACAAAATGGCTAAAGATTTTACCCGCATAGGCAAAGAAATTGCCATTGCAGTCAAAGCAGGTGGACCAGATCCTGATAACAATTCTGCTTTACGTAGATGCTTTCAAAATGCCAAGTCTTGCAATATGCCCAAAGATCGAGTTGAAGCAGCGATCAAAAGAGCCATGGGTAAAGACACTACCGATTACGCCGAAATTTTATATGAAGGATACGGCCCACATGGTGTAGCTATCTTAGTAGAAAGTGCTACTGACAATAATACACGTACTGTAGCTAATGTTCGCGCACATTTCAACAAAGGCAATGGCAGCTTAGGTAATAGTGGTAGTGTGGCTTTTACATTTACACGTATGGGCGAATTTATTATTAAACCTGAAGGTATCAATCTAGAAGAATTTGAACTCGAAGGTATAGACTATGGCATGGAAGATATAGGTGAAGATGCCAATGGTAATATCGTAGTCAGAACGAATTACACTGAATTTGGAAAAATGTCAGATTTCCTTGAAACAAAAAAAATCGAACCTACTCAAAACGGTCTTACTTGGATTCCTATGAACACTGTTGAACTCAGCGACGAACAAGCAGAAGAAGTCTTAAAATTAGTTGATAAACTTGAGCAAGACGAAGACGTTCAAAAGGTTTATCACAATTTAAAATAATTTATTGCGTATTAATAGTTTGTAAATTTCAATCCCACTCTTTTCCTCTTTTTAGCTTATTTCCTTGTACATTAGCAATCTTAAAAAAGAGGCATGAGATTGAAACTTATTTTTCCTATTATTTTTATTTTTTCTGGTATAGCATACTATTTTCTTCATCAAGTTTCTTTAACTCAAGAAGAATATGAACAAGAAACTGTAGAAGAAAGCCTCAAAAAGCAAGCTTGGATTCAAAGTATGCTTTCGGACCCAGCTACAGGTAAAATTCCTATCAGTGCAAGAAGTCAAGAACTTAAGTTTGCTGAAGAATTTGAAAGAATTTATGGCTCCCAACGAACACGTGGTGTAAGTTGGAATCAACGAGGGCCTTGGAACGTTGGTGGAAGAACAAGAGCGTTTGCCATGGATGTCAATAATCCAAATCACCTCATTGCGGGTGCAGTATCTGGAGGTATTTGGCAAAGCTTAGATGCAGGAAATAGCTGGACTAAAGTTAGCAAATCAGATGCCCACCCTGGCATTGTGAGCATTACACAAGATAAACGTGCAGGCAAAACCAATATCTGGTATGCCCAATCTGGCGAAATAACTGGCACCTCAGCAAGCGGCGGTGAATCATTTTATCTAGGCGATGGCGCTTTTAGAAGTATAGATAATGGAAACACTTGGACATCTATTGCTTCTACAAGTACTGGAAAACCTAATGCCTTTTCAGATGCCTTTCAAGGAGGTTGGAGAATTGCGGCTTCGCCAGTAGATAGCGTGAAAGCTTGTGTGTACATTGCGGCTTATGGATCAATTATCAGAAGCACAGATACAGGTAATACTTGGACGAATGTTTTAGGCAGCATAAATAACAATACTTATTACTCAGATGTGGCTGTTTCAAAAACAGGTATTGTATATGCCGCTTTTAGTTCTGATGGTGGACCAGCCACTGGATTTTTCAGATCCGCAGATGGTGTACATTTTACGAATATCACACCTTCCTTTTTAAAATCTTATGATAGAACCGTGCTTGAAATCAATCCAAATAATGAAAATGAAGTTTATTTTTTAAGCGAATTACCGAGCGATACAAGTGGCGGTGTGACTACCACAAATTATGAAGGAACAAAAGAATATGTTTCATTGGTTAAATATAATTATCTAAGTGGCGATGGCACAGGAACTGGCGGACAATGGACTAATTTATCTCCTAATTTACCAGTAAATTCTCCAAATCAATTTGACAAATTCAATTGTCAGGGCGGATACGATTTAGTCGTAAAATGTCAACCCGGAAGCAATACAGTAATCATTGGAGGCACAAATTTATACAGATCTAAAGACGGTTTTACTTCACCGAATCAAATCAAACAAATAGGAGGCTATGGCATAGCCACCCAATTAGTTAATTTTACTGGATATCCCAATCATCATCCCGATCAACATGATTTATTCTTTTTACCCAATAACCCTGAAAAATTATACTCTGTTTGTGATGGAGGAGTATTTTTCACCGAAGATGTGAATGCAGAGGAAGTAGTATGGCAAGATAAAAACAGAGGATATCATACAACTCAATTATATACAGTCAGTATTGATGAAAGCAAACCTTATGATCAATGGGTTCTTGGTGGGTTTCAGGATAATGGTAATTATATTACCTATTCTAATAATCCAACAGCTACATGGAAAATGACAGTAAATGGAGATGGGGCTTACAACTATATTGCTCCTAATCGTGCATTTTATGTAATCAGCACCCAGCAAGGCAATGTACGTAAAGTACTATTAGATGAATATGGCAATATGATGACCAGACGCAGAATAGATCCTGCAGGTTATGACAAATCTTTGTACAATTTCATTAACCCAATTGTAGTAGACCCTAAAGACAATCGTTATTTATATATGCCTATAGGCAAAAAAATAGCTCGTTTAAATAATTTAAATGAAATTGAAACAATAAACAATAATGATAAACTTACCACAGGATGGGATGTAACTAAAGACACAATCCCAACCAAAAAATTTGATGCTAATAGTGCCGAACCTGAAATAACAGCTTTAGCTATTGCTAACAACAAGGCGAACATACTATATGTCGGCACAAATAATCGTGATTTATTTCGGATAGATGGAGCAAATACTGGTGAAATGAAGTTTAAAAAATTAGATAGTGCCCTACGAATTCCGGCTGGCGGTTATATTAGTGGCATAGCCATTGATCCGGATAGTGCAAAAAACATTTTAATTGCCATATCAAATTACAATATTTTAAGCCTGTTTTATTCTAAAGATAGTGGCAAAAGCTTTTTTTATGTTGGCGGTAATTTAGAAGGCGCAGCCAATTCAACGGGTGTTGCGCCAAGTGTACGTTGTGTAAATATCTTAGTAGATAATAATGGCAAACGAAGATATTTTGCAGGTACAAGTATTGGACTTTTTTCAACAGACTCTTTAGTATTAACTACGAATACCGGTTTAAACAAAACAGTGTGGACTCACGAAAGTCCAGAATTGATTGGAGCCAATGTTGTGGTTGATATCAAAATCAGACAATCTGATGGCTACATGGCAGTTGCCACACATGGTAATGGTATTTTTGAAACCTATTACACTGGAAACAAAGCGCCAAATCCAACTACTGAAATAAATGCTAACCAAATTTACCCTAATCCTGCAAATAGTCAGATAGCTTACACGTTTAATGCCTCTCAAGATGAAAGAATCGAAGCCTTTATTTTTGATTTCCAAGGAAGACGTTTAATGAAAATTGTTAACGGTACATACAGAGCTGGCAAATTCACCATATTTGTGAATACAAGCGGATTATCCTGTGGTCATTATTTTATTGCAAATACAGGCAGTATGCATGACAAAACGCTTGTAAACAGATTTGTAATTGCCAGATAAGTAGCTCAACATGAAACTAACACCTACCTTATTATTTGTCTTATTCTTCACACAACTTTTTTGGGTTGCCTGTGATGATGAAACTTATATTCCTAAACCAAGAGGTTATTATAAAATTGATTTTCCAGAAAAAAAATATCAACTCTTTAGTATGCCTGGATATCCTTACACATTTGAATATCCAACTTATGCGACTATCGAAAAGGACACTATGTTTTTTGACCATAAAGCCGAAAACCCTTGGTGGATTAATGTAAAGTTTCCCGAGTTAGGAGGCAAAATATTTGTTAGTTATAAAATCATTTCTCCACAGCAATCACTTGCAAAACTCTTAGAAGACACTTATCAAATGTCTTATTACCATACTAAAAAAGCAGACTTTATAAACGATTCTGTATTTCATTCAGGCAATGTACATGGAGCTAGTTATGATGTCGGTGGCAATGCCGCTTCTGCATTTCAATTTTATGCCACAGATTCAATCAAGCATTTTTTAAGAGGCGCATTGTACTTCGATACAACACCCAATGTAGACTCTCTTAAACCTGTGAATACTTTTCTGCGACAAGATATTATGCATCTTATTCAAACTTTAAAATGGGTCAAATGATAATCATAGACGATATATTAATTAGTGAAGACATTCTGAAAGAAGAATTTATTTGTCACCTTGAAAAATGTAAAGGTGGATGTTGTGTAGATGGTGACGCCGGTGCACCGCTTGCAAAAAGTGAATTAAAGGAAATGAAAAAGGTATTTAAAATCATTCAACATGAAATGTCGAATGAAGCATTAGAGGAAGTAAAACGTGTGGGTGCCTATACCACTGAGGAAGAGTTTGGCTATGTGACTCCTGCCATTAATGGAGGCATTTGTGTGTATGGTTATGAAGATGCTCAAGGCATAGTAAAATGTTTAATTGAAAAAGCTTTTATGGAAGGTCGTACTGATTTCAAGAAACCCATTTCTTGTCACCTCTACCCTATCCGTGAAACCAAAACACAATACATGAATGCCTTGAATTATTCTCCAAGAGAAACACTTTGTGCCCCTGCTTGTGCCTTAGGTAAACAAGTTGGCTTAAAAGTATATCAATTTTTAAAGGAGCCTTTAATTCGAAAATTCGGAGAGCCATTTTATCAAGCATTAGATACTATTGCTAAAGGTGAGCACCGCGATTAAATTCTTTAAATATTTCTGACATGTCCGATCATTATCTTACTAGTGCTTTGCAACAATTTCACTATTATAAATCCTTAGGAGATAAAACATTTACCCAACTTGATGATGAAAAATTGTGTTGGCAGTACAATGAGGAAAGTAATTCTATAGCTAACATTATTAAACATTTATGCGGCAATATGCTTTCACGATGGACAAATTTCTTAACTGAAGATGGCGAAAAAAGCTGGCGAAATAGAGATGAAGAATTTGAAATTTTTAATACAAGCAAAGAAGCCTTAATTGAAATTTGGGAAAAAGGATGGACATGTTTGTTTGATGCATTGGCAAGTTTAACAGAAGAAGATTTAAATCGTACTGTGTTAATTCGTAATGAAGCACATACCGTTATAGAGGCCATCAATAGGCAACTAGCTCATTACCCCTATCACATCGGACAAATTGTATTTATTGGAAAAATGTGTAGTAATCAAGCTTGGAACTCCTTATCAATTCCTAAAGGAAATTCAGTGGCTTTTAATCAGGAGAAATTTGGCGAATCGAGGAAATAAAAGTTTAGTTTTAATATTGACTGATTCTTTATATTCGAAAAATAATCCATTGCAATTCTCAAAAAACATTCTTTCATCGATCAGTTTGAAAGGGTCCCCGAAACGGCACAACACTGAACAGTACTGCTACTTGGGGGCATAAAAAATAAACTAGCATTGCTGAATTAGTTTTTTTGCAGTCACCGTTTTACATTTGCCCTATGTTTGACATTCCAATTTGGTTAGAGCGTACAGCCCTTTTGATAGGAAATGATGATCTTAGAAAATTACAAGAAACCAATGTATTGGTGGTTGGACTTGGCGGTGTAGGAAGTTTTGCTGCTGAGTTTTTAGCGCGTGCTGGTATTGGTCACATGACCATTGTAGATGGTGACGTGGTAGACATTACCAATATAAATCGGCAACTACCTGCTACGCACGCTCAAGTAGGTGTTTCAAAAGCTTCATTGATGGAATCGAGATTGAAGGACATCAATCCGAATTTAGCATTGACTACTATACAAAAGTTTTTGAATCCTGAAGAAACCACCGAAGTTGTAAATGCCCAAGAATATGATTATGTATTAGATTGTATAGATTCTGTAACACCCAAATTGCATTTGATCAAAGCGGCCAAAGAAAAAGGGTGCAAAATAATTAGCAGCATGGGCGCAGGTGGCAAAGTAGATTCCATGAAAATTCATTATGCAGATATTTCAAAAACACATATGTGCCCCTTTGCTTATTACATCAGAAAACGATTGAGAAAAGAGGGCATCAATAGTGGCGTTATGGCTGTATTTTCACATGAAAAACCTATAGAAGAATCTATCAAAAAAACAGATGGTACCAATTTTAAAAAATCATTTTATGGCACCATATCTTATATCCCAGCTTTATTTGGTTTGCATATGGCTTCATGGGTAATTCGTGATATCACTGAAAGATTTGAACCAACGCAAGCGTGCATACCTAAAGCAAAAAACAAATAAATTCGGTATAGAGCATCCTAATATTTTTCTGGTTTATAAGACTTTGCTTAAACTTTTTTATGAAGAAATAAGTAAAGAATCATGCAACCATCAAAACTCATTTAAAAGCATTTTATACCGAAGTGATATCTGTAATAGACCAATTTTATTGGTCTAAACAGCTATCTTTTCGGCATGTACCACTCTAAGATTTGGTCTACGACGCAAATCACATTGGTATTATACAAAAAAAAATCACAGCCCCTCACTTTCATGAGGCAAATGAAAAACTGAACTAAATTTCCCTAACACATTTTCATTTCGTCGAATCAAATTCTCGAGGTATAACTGATCGACATCTTGCTGAAGCACTCTCCTATGCATCGGATGCAGAGTTCCACCTGCCTGTCCTGCTATGGCATTCATATCATACTGCAAATGTGCATCCACCAAAGTACCTCTCGGATACATAATGCCTGGCGTACCGTGTCCTCTATGATCTATATTATCGGGGTGCACAAGTCCAAGTGTATGTCCAAATTCATGCGCTGCTGTAGTGCTTCCTGGATACAAATTATCTAATTTAAAAAAGCCTGTATTACATCCAATATCATCTACAAAAGAAATATTTGCGAGCACAAGTTCTTCTACCCTGAAATAATTATTCATGGGATTTCGATTCTGAATCACCTCTTCAGCGGATAATGAAGTAAACAAACTCGCTCTAAAT
>JAGNOY010000078.1 GCA_017989935.1 Chitinophagaceae bacterium | reverse complement strand
GACTTGTTTCGCTCTTTAGATATTGGAATATGATACAATATTTTTTCCCTTATAGAAATTTATTAGATGAAGATTGGAAATCAACTCTTTTACATTTTATACCTAAGTATATTCAGGCAAGTAATGAGTTAGAATATAAATTAACTGTGTTAGAACTTATCGGAAACATTCATGATACGCACGCCAATATTTGGGGAGATAAGGCCATTGATTCATTTTGGGGAAATAGAGCCCTTCCAGTTGAATTAAAGTTTGTGGATGACACACTTGTTGTCTATTCAATTCTCGATAAGGATTGGGCTACAAAATATAATATTAAAATAGGTGATGTAATTTTAAAAAAAGATGAAACCAGTATTAGTGATTTAATGCAAGAAAGACTGAAATATTGCCCTGCATCCAACTATTCAACACAACTAAGAAACCTTGCAGGAAATCTTGTTAAAACCAATGATACAAGTATTCACTATGAAATTGAAAGGCAAGGAAAAATAGTTGAAATAAAGGCGCAGACTATAGATGACGAATCTTATTCTAAGCTTATTTATTATAAAAAGAAAGATACCTGTTTTAGGATATTAGAAAATAATATAGCCTATATCAACATGGGAAATATTCATGAAAAGGAAATCGCAAACTATTTTGAACAAGCACAAAATACAAAAGGTTTGATTATTGATATTCGTAATTATCCAGCAGCATTTACCATTTTCTCCATGGGAAAATATCTTGTTACCCAAAGTACGCCCGTAGTTAGATGGTCACGAACTAATCTAAAATCTCCTGGAACATTTACGTATAAATATTCCTCCAGCATAGGCGAAAAAAAGAATAATTATTACAAAGGCAAAGTCATGATTTTGGTGAATGAAGAAACACAAAGCATGGCTGAATATACAGCTATGGCATTTCGGGTAGCCCCAAAAGCAAAAGTACTTGGTTCTACCACAGCAGGTGCAGATGGAAATGTATCAAAAATTATTTTGCCAGGTAACATTCGTACTACTATTAGCGGTATTGGTGTTTACTATCCAAATGGAGCAGAAACTCAACGTGTGGGAATCATCCCTGACATCGAAATAAAACCTAGTGTGGCGGGAATTGCCAATCACCAAGATGAAGTACTTGAAAAAGCCATCGAAATCATCAACCAAGAATAAGTTCATCAACTTGGTTGATTCTACACATGTACGTTTTCTCAAATTCTTTCAACTTGTTTAAAAGTATCACCTTCGCTAAATCGTTATGCACACTTGTTACAACCATGTAACTAAATTTTTTTATTGAAGTCTCTTTACATCAGAAAGGGACAACCCAAACATCCTTGATTCAAAGCAGGACGGCTTAATCACAATTGTTCCTAGTTATTATATCTTGGAATTCGAACAGGTTAAATTCGCATTGCACATGATCTCATTTCATAACCCGTGGCATTTTCTACGAATAATCAAACCCTTTTCTCATTGCATTCGTCTAGGTCAACAATATCTTTACAAATTAATTCATTTTAAATATCCCTTATGAGAACAAAATTATATGTGTTCCTTTCCTTGATGGTTTTATGCTTTGTTCATGCAAACGCCCAAATTTCCTTAGATTCTAGCTTTGCTACAAATGGCATTAAATTAGATAGCAATTTAGTTACCAATAACTCAATCTATCGTTATGAAAAAATGCTCGAACTGAATAATGGAAGCTATGTAACAGCCGGATTAGGGAGTATACATAAAGTGCTCAGTAATGGCCAATTTGATCCAACATTTGGCTCCAATGGCTCAAGCAATTTCCCGATTCCTGCTGGCTTTATCGCTGGTTCTGTGAATGCTTTAGCTAAACAGCGAGATGGAAAAATAGTTGTACTAGCCACATTCTATTATCCCAATTTTGTAAATCCCTTTTTTGCTGTGCTACGTTACCAAAGCAATGGTCAAATTGATAACTCGTTTCATAACAATGGCGTACTCATTGATTCACTAGGAATCAACCAATCTACCATACCTGCTACACTCGCTATTGATACAATCAGCAATGAGTCAGCAGATTATATTTATATTGGCGGACAAAAAGGACAGTGTACCCTAAGTGGTTCAGGTGGCACTTATTGTGCAAGTGGCTTTTTTATATGCAAACTAACACCTAATGGTAATTATGACCCGTCATTCCATCAAACAGGTATTTGGCAAGATTCTCAATTTCCAGTAGGTAACTCAAATACATATTATACCAATTTTGTAAACAGCATTCACATACTCAGCAAATCAAGTGTGCTCATCACGGGGTATTCTTCAAACGATTTTTCTTATTTCGGTATCAAACTTTACCCTAATGGAAATATCAACACAACATTTGGCAATAATGGATTATGGAATCTACTTGACCCTAATAATTCTCCAATCACCTTCACTTATTCGAAAAAATTTGGGCCTGAAAATATCCTGTTCTACAAAAATTCATTATACGGCTCCGACTCTGTGCATGTTAGCTATTTTTGTATGGACACAGCTGGCCACACAGTAAATTCTTTCGGCACAAATGGTATAGCTACATTCTCAATGCGCATTTATAAAGGTCCTGGAATTGCCTTCGCAAATTTGCCTACAACCATCGATCAAAACAAAAACATTTATACGTCCTTTTATAAAAAAACAAACACCACCACTTATTTACATATACTTAAAGTAAAGCCAAATGGGCAACAAGATATGAGTTTCGGCACCAATGGTATTTATGTATCCGAACCTTTTTCAAATGATTATTGCTTAAACGGCAATATGTCCTATGATATGCTTTTCACAAAAGACAATAAATTATTGGTCTCCATGTATAAAGATTTATATTCCCACTCTGGCGGCGGCATGTTTCGATATAAAGGTTTTGGCACACCATTATTCTCACCATCGTATTTCCAATCAAACGTTTCGCTTAGCTATTACAATAGCTCAATTCATTTGCAAACAGAAGAAACAGGGATGCACCAAATCGCTATTTACTCCACAAATGGAGCCCTTGTTTATCAAAAATCTCTTATGTTAATTCAAGGACAAACACAAGACATTCAACTACCTACATTGTCAAAAGGCATGTATATCTGTAAAGCACAAGGTGGCACTCAATACGGATTTTGTAAGTTTATAGCAGAGTAAGCTTTAGCTTTTTCTTTTTGGGTGGCAGACAGGCTATCGCTCATACGCTTCACCCTCACAAAGCCTCGGGTTGCAGGGTATCCGCTCTATCCTTGCCACTTAGATCATTCAATCAAATGAAACATTTCAAATTGTAATGATTATCCGTTAAGCTACTTTACAAAACTAATAAACTCAGATGTCATCTATCTAATACCAACTTCTTTCAAAAAATCTCCATAGAGGAGGCGGCCTAAGATTCGAGGCAGCTAAAAATATTGAAATCGAAGCCAAACTTTTATCCACTGTTTGAGCACAAGCGAATGTTGCTATATGGCGAATATTTTGATGTGCGAGTTTGGATAAAAGTGGCGTAGATGAAATTATTTTTATGCCAAGAGTCTTCAGCCTAGACTTTTTGCTCAACTTTTGCGTCATGGCAAAAGTGGAAAAACAACAGGGTAACTTTGCGGATAATCATTCAAATTGTAATACCAATAGAAAATAATATTCAGCCCCTCATTCATTTTAATTCATACAATTTTCACGAATTTAGAAACATCATAATATATTGCACAAAAAATATCTATGACAAGAGAAAGCGTCTTATTGCTTTTAAAAAATAATCAATTACAAATAGGACAAACATATGTAGTAAGTAATGCAACTTCATTGCAAATTCCTATTTCTTTAATAGCTACAGCCACTTCAATTTTGAGTAAGGTTCCTGAACGTCGTACCTTGAAAGGCATAGAATTCGAATCTGAATATTATGATATTTTGACCGATAAACTTACCTGTGTTGATACTCTTTCATGTGTGTTAAGATGTGAAAATAGCCATTGGAATTTTATTCAGGATACTGGACACCAGCCTATAAAAATTAAGAATGTACAAACGCTGCAAGGAAAAATTCAGGTGAATTATGCCAGAAGCTATGATAAAGTATTGAGCCATTCCTTGTCACTAGATGAAACATATTCTAGAAACGAACTTTGCATATGCGCAGGCTCAAGTGTTGGAATTTCTCATTCACTAATTGAGATCTACAAAACCATCATTCATCAAGGTAAATTACAAAGAGTATTAGCATTCAACCAAGAATTATCTATTCCAGGATCTAATATTTGGTTTACAGTTCAATGCTGTAAAATATTTTAATGAGCTAGGATATAATAAGACAACCCAATTATAACAAGTAAGAGAATACTAAACATAATTGTATGTAAAAAAATAAATCTTAAAGTATGCTTCCACCAAGACGAAGGCATATATCTTTTTAACGCCACGAAATTATAATATACTAAATATGATGCCCCTGCCATCATCACGAGATTAAAAATTACTTCAGACAAAAAATTGTCCCACCAACTTAAAATATCAGTCAACCCAAGTATCAGGATAATCCATAAAAAAGAAAAACAATACACATGCATTGAATAAAAAATATGGGGTACATATTGATTATCTTTCCTATTCATTCCAAAAAGAAGTAATAGCAGTGCATAAATAGGTATGGTAATGAATATTACTTTGGGTACTATGTTTTTTAATTTAGAAAATACAATACTTTCCAATTTAGAATAATCTCCAAAATGCTTTTCCTCTATTTCTTTCGTCAATTGGTTCTCCCCCATAGACAACAACTTACCACGATTCATGCGAATTCCATTTTTCTTAACTACTTTAAATGAATCTGAAACTTCCACAAAAGAATTGAGTGCTTCTTCAAATTTACCTAGCGAATCATAAAGAAAACTTAGCCTATTAATTTTTTGTAGAACTAAGCTGTCTTGTCGAAACAGAGGCTCTTCTTTAACTAATTTTTTCAAGACAAATAATTTGCTCGATATTTTCAAACGCTCCTCATTCATCCGAATATCTTGTTTATCTTGTTTGCTTAATACTAAGTTTGAAAATTTTTCTTCATAAGCAAAAAATAAGAAGAAAACTGCAGACAAAAAAACATAAAGCTTTATAGGATCGATATATTTTTTTCTTGCCCCTTTTAAATAAGTAGTCGTTAAATGCCCTGGCGACCAAAGCAATTTCTTAATCGTGGAAAATATCTTATTATCAAAATGTATTAAGTCTGCTAAGTAATGATAAATAACCCCAATAAAATTATGTGCGTGATCTAAATTGGCTTGCCCACATTCATGACAATAATCGCCATGTATAGGTTCATCGCAATTCAAACAGTGCTTTTCAATTCGATACTTCCGAAATTTTTTCACGCACTAAAAGTACAATTATTGCTTTAATCTTCCTTTAAATTTCAAGTCTCGAACAATAAAATTATCTACACTGCCGCTATCCACTCGATAGGTCATAAATAGCGAATCTTCACCACGATTAAATTGAATTTTGATGCCTAGCGAAACATCAGTTACATATTCTGGTAATCCTAACGCGTATAAATATGTAGACTCTTTAGGTTTACATAATTCAGCCTGAGGCTTTAATCGGAATTGAATGGTTGATAATTCATATTCGAATTTGGCCATAATCTGATCGCTATAGGTCGAATCCCAAAGTATTTTATTGATGTTTCCTATTGAATCAACTACTTGTTTTTCGTAATGCGCCACGGTGACTCCTTCATAATTAAATTCCGAAATGGCTGGCTCCTCCTTATCACATGAGGAGAAAAAGGTCAACAAGGAAATTAAAACCAATCCGTAGTAAGTATATATTTTTTTCATGTGCTTTTTTCAATTACAAACTAACTCTTTATTTCTTAGACTGCAAATCTTTTATCTGTTGTTTCATCGCCAATAATTCCTGTTCTAAGTTCAACACTGCCTTTTCATTATCAATACTTTGATGTATTTCAACATGAGAATCTTTGATCTTATAAGCAGCCAATTTTTTTTCTAAGTCTTTTTGTAAATTATCAATAAACATGCCATGACTTAAATCAACTCGAATTAGTTTCTTTTCCAAGTCGATTTCCTTCTGAAGAATATGATATTTATTCGCAACTTCCTTTTCAATAAAATAATTCACTTTGCTCTTATACAAATCCTCTTGTACCATTTTATAGGCAAAATAAGAAGCTGGTAAAATCATCACAAGTGAAAGCAACATAAACCCAAGTTGAATTGATTTATTGGTCTGTGCTTGTTTTTGTGTAAATTTCAAATAACGCGTCATGATAAAAGTTGCATAACATATAAAAACCGCATTAATCCCAAAGGTATATAAGCCTCCAAAAAAATATGACCATTGACTGGTTGCCAACCCAAATCCTGCTGTACACAAAGGTGGAATACATGCCGTAGCTACAGCCACACCTACCAATACCCTCCCACCTTCTGACCTTGTTATAGCAATCATCCCAGCCAATCCACCCAAAAAGGCAAGTACAATATCAAAGATGGTGGGTCTTGAAAAGGAAAGCAATTCAGGCGTAGGTAAATGATAGGGATTTAAATAATAATATAAACTCGAACAAGCGATACAAATCATCACAATTCGAATGAGGTTTTGTGCACTCAACTGAAGTAAGGCCTTATCTGCTGTACCTAAAGCAAAACCAATTCCAAACACCGGACCCATCAAAGGCGAAATAATCATTGCGCCAATCACCGCTGCCTTCGAATTTATATTTAATCCTACACAAGAAATGATCATCGCAAAAGCCATAATCCAAAGGTTGGTTCCCTTAAAAATGGCAGCTGACTTTATTTCTTGGTAAGTTTGCTCTTCGGGTTCTTGATCTATTTTAATATCAGAAACTAATCGCAAATATCTAAGTATTGAATTCATCATATGACAAAAAATATTAAATTACTAATGTCTAAAGATAATTATTCTGCTCGCCCATTTAAAGCTTAAACAAAAAAGTATCCTGAAGCTCAAAATAATTTATTTACTTTGAATCTAAATTTTTTCACATGAAATGGCAAGGCAGACGCGAAAGCGACCAAGTAGAAGATAGAAGAGGCGGCGTGTCGGGCAGACAAGTAGCTTTTGGTGGAGGTGGACTCATGATTATTGTTGTAATTATTGGTTGGCTTCTAGGTGCAGACCCGCAAAAACTCATGGATAATTTTGGTGGGCAAACTCAAACCTCCCAAACCCAAACAGTCAATCAAACTGAAGAAGAAAAAGCCATGGCTTCTTATTTAAAAGTGACCCTTGCAGATAACGAACAAATTTGGGGAAACATTTTTCAACAAAATAATTTGCAATACCAAAAGCCCGTGCTTGTATTATTCAACAACGTTACGCAATCTCCTTGTGGCAATGCCTCCTCCCAATCTGGTCCATTCTACTGCCCTGCCGATCAAAAAATATATTTAGATATGTCTTTCTTTGATGAGTTAACACAGCGACTTGGTGCACATGGCGATTTTGCTGTGGCTTATGTATTGTCTCACGAAGTTGCCCATCATATACAATACCTAATGGGCACAACCAGAAAAATTCAAGGAATGCAACAACAAACAGACGAGGTCACTGCCAATAAATTGTCTGTTGCGATGGAATTGCAGGCCGATTTTTATGCAGGGGTTTGGGCACATTATAATCAACAATTAAATAGTGTGTTAGAAGAGGGTGATATCGAAGAAGCACTTAGCGCTGCCAATGCAGTAGGTGATGATAGATTGCAAAAACGTGCTCAAGGTTATGTGGTGCCCGATGCGTTTACCCATGGCACCTCGCAACAACGTATGTATTGGTTCAAACTTGGTTTCCAAACTGGTGATTTAAATCAAGGCAATACATTTAAAGGGCTCTTTTAAATCATGCTAAGGATATAACTCAATGTCACCATGCCCTTTATAATATTGTCCGCTAGTTGATTTGAGTATATAAT
>JAGNOY010000077.1 GCA_017989935.1 Chitinophagaceae bacterium | reverse complement strand
ATTATAGTATTGTAGATATGGACAGTAATTCAGGTAAAGGAAAAGTTGTTGAAAAAAATATCATTCTTGCCGATCACCAACACTATGTCAATTGTGCTTTAACCGCAGTTAAACATGCCAATGGCAAAGATTGGTGGCTAGTAAAGGCTGATTGTATCAATCATCGTTACCAAGAATTCCTTGTCAAAGAAGATACTATTTTAGGGCCTTTTTATCAAAACATAACCGATACAGGTGATTTTTGTGCCTTCTTTAGTCAAATTTATTTTAGTCAGGATGGAACACAAATGGCAAGTGGCATTTTCGGGCAAATTGTAAATGGCACTTACAGTCGAAATAGAGTAGATATTTATGATTTTGACAGATGTAGTGGTGAATTAATTTTTAAAAAATATTATATGACACCTTATGACACAATTACCTACCCAAATAAAGACAGAAAAAGCGGTATTTGTTTTTCTCCCAACGGGAAATTACTATATATGAGTAACACATATACCATTTATCAAATAGACTTAGAGGATACAAATACCTATAATGCAACATTCATTCATGGCCCTGATACAACTATAAATGGATTTAATTGGTACAATTTAATGGAGATTGGTCCAGATAGTAATATTTATATAGGGTACTTTGGAGGCAGTAAATCCATGAGCTATATTAATAAACCTAATGAAAAAGGCCTTGCCTGTGATTATGTAATTCATGGAGTCACACAACCATATACTTATTTATTAGACCCACCCAATATGCCAAATTATGGATTAGGTGCGGATAGCAGTAAAATTTGTTGGCCATTATTTATTTCTACCTCATTAAAAGAATCAACCAAGCTTTTATGCTATCCTAATCCTGCTTCGACTACACTCACAATTGAGTTAATAACAAATAAGAAGGGTCTAGTTCCAATTGAAATGTATAATATGGTGGGTGAACTTGTATTAAAAACTGAGATTCAAACGCAAACCAAAGTACAAATTAATATCAGTTCTTTGCCAAAAGGTTTATATGTTATTCGGTGTGAGGGGGCAAGTCAAAAGGTCGTGCTGGAGTAATTGTATTATTGTCTGAATCACTGATATCGAAGATTACACGGATAGAAAGGATTATTTATCACTAAATTTGTTCAAATATTTAAACAAATAAATCAGTGTTCATCCTTTCATCTTCTTCATCTTTGCCTGCCCCGACGGGGATTCAGAATTTTGGTTATTGTCAGCGCTGTTCGAGATTGTATTATTGTCTGAATCACTGATGTTGAAGATTACACGGATGGAAAGGATTCTTTATCACTAAATTTGTACAAATATTTTAAACAAAGAAATCAGTGCCCATCCTTTCATCTTCTTCATTTGTGATTCAGAATTTTGGTTATTGTCAGCGTTGTTCGAGATGTTAGCCCTGCGTATCCCGTTCTACGAAGCGTCTTCGCTTCGTAGCCTGATTCTATTGCTTCCAGCAATTCACGGAATTACTAAATGGAATTTCCAAACAAATTACAAACAACTTGAAGTTAGAAAAATTCATGACTTATCACTAGTCATTTGATTTTATATCGGAGTCGTGGCAACGATTGCAGCGGATACCCCGCATTCCGAGAGGCTTCTCGAAATTTCTTTTATCCTGACACATCATAGCCGAATCGGAAGAGGAGTAGCAGCGGAAAGCGTGTCTGCCACCCAAATCATCCTAAAAATAAATTGTATTGAAGACTATAAGAAACCTTTCTCTTTCATCCAATCATCGTTATAAATTTTGCCGACATAACGACTACCATGATCATGTAATACCACCACGACTAAATCATCAGGCTTGAAAGTATCTTTTAGTTGCAACAAACCTTGAACCGCAGCACCCGCCGAAGAACCACAAAACAACCCTTCTTCTTTGGCTAATCTGCGACACATCAACAAGGATTCTTTGTCTTGGATAGTTTCCATGTGATCGATATATTGTCTGTCATAATTTTGAGGAATAAAATCCTCGCCCATACCTTCTACTGCATATACTTTGGCTAACTCAGGTTTTATTTCACCTGTATCAAACCAATGCTTCAATATCGAACCATCAGGATCTATACCAATTACTTTCACATCCTTATTCTTAGATTTTAAGTACATTCCTGTTCCAATCAATGTTCCCCCTGTTCCTGTAGATGCTATATAATGTGTAATTTTCCCTTCAGTTTGATCCCATATTTCTGGGCCTGTACTTAAAAAATGTGCTTCGCGATTGCTTAAGTTATTATACTGATCAGGATTCCAACCATTCCGCTCTTTCGCAATTCTTGCAGCCACAGAATAATAAGATCTTGGATCTTCAGGTTCTACATTGGTCGGACAAACATGCACCTCTGCACCCATAGCTCTTAAAATATCTACTTTTTCTTTACTCATTTTATCGGCCAAAGTAAATACACATTTGTAGCCCTTTGTTAAGGCTACCAATGCTAAGCCCATACCTGTATTTCCACTAGTACACTCAACAATAGTATCTCCGGGTTTTAAAACACCCTTTTTTTCTGCGTCTTCAATAAGCTTCAAAGCAATTCTATCTTTGATACTATTTCCAGGATTGAAGTATTCGACCTTGGCATACACAGGACAAGGAAAACCCTCTGTAATATGATTTAAACGAATTAAAGGCGTATTGCCTATGGCTTCTACGATATTATTAAAGACGCGTTTTTGAGTATTCATGGCGCGAAGGTAATAAAAATGTAGGATTTCAGTACTTCAAGAGAGGACGTAATTTAAATCGGACTATTTTAAACTTTGTTGCACAAAAGAATCTACATTACTAAATAAAAATGCTGGGTAAAGGTCAGAAAATTTACTTTTCAATAAGCCACCACGTAAAGGTCTGTTGGCGGCTTGTTTTAAGTCTGCTGTGCTTAAAGGTATTAGTTCATAAACAGCATCTGGAAAATACTTCAATACTGTTAATGCAAGCTCTACCCGATTCATCCAATCCGTACTTGCAATATGAAAAATACCACTATGCTGATCATTTAATAAAACAAGCATTGCTCTGGCTATATCCCATGCATTAGATGGAGTAGCATATTGATCGTAAGGTAATTTTAAGGTCAACTTTTGCTTAGCTACACATTGCTCAATAATTCTTGCTACGAAGTTCTTATTTCTAATTTCATGTCCATATACATTAGTCACTCTTAAAACTAGATGTTGTACATCATCTTGTAAAACAAGATTTTCAGCTTCAAGTTTATGTGCTGCATAAACACTCAATGGATTTACTTGATCTTCTTCACTATAAGGTCCGTGATGTCCATCGAAAACATAATCAGTAGAAATATATACCAACTTGGCTTGGCATTGTTTGGTTAGTTCTAATAAATTTTTAGTCGAGGTTACTGTTTTTTCATAGCTTTCCTCCACATGATCTTCGCAATAATCCACATGAGTTAAAGCTCCACAATGCACAATAACTTCAGGTTTAAAACCTATAAGATCAAAGTTGGCTGCATCCTTTTCGTCTAAAGTATTATAATATACCGTTTCGGGTGTAGGATAACTAAAATAAGAACCGATCACTTCATGTCCTTCTTCCTTAAAATGTTTGAGACAATTTCCTCCAACTAATCCAGAGGCTCCTGAGATAAAAATTTTCATAAGTAAATTGTTTAATTAAATGGAGAATCAAACTCAGTGAATGATTTAAATGATAAATCTCTTGCTGAAACAATTGGATCAACTCCTTTCCAATTCATTCCGAAGCTATCAAATCGGATACCATCATCGGCACTAGCCTGATACTCACCACTCACAAAATAAAAAGCTGTTGCATGTTCGCTTAAGGTTAAAAAACCATGAGCAAAACCTTTTGGGATAAATAAAGCCTGATTATTATCTGCTGATAATTCCTGCT
Source organism: Chitinophagaceae bacterium (assembly GCA_017989935.1). GTDB lineage: Bacteria > Bacteroidota > Bacteroidia > Chitinophagales > Chitinophagaceae > OLB11. The sequence goes on along the minus strand of JAGNOY010000077.1, from coordinate 4,169 downwards.
CAATCCATTGTCCGTATGTCGCTTCATTTTTTCGAAGGTCCAAGGCAATATCCAAAATTTTTCCTTCGGTACAAAACACTATTTTATCATGATCATAAGGAGGATGATGAAAGTGCATCCCACGAACTACATTTTTTTTTGAAATAGAATAAAAGCTTTCTTTCATGTGAAAATTGATTCCAGCTTGCTGAAAAGAATCTTGATGAAATGTTTTAATAAAAACGCCCCTATGATCTTCTGCCCTGAATTGTTGTATCAATTTAACAGCCGCTATGTTTGTTTCAATAATATCTTGATTCATAGTCCACTTTAAAAGTTGTTTGCATCATTGATTACATTATCAAAATATTCATTGATTTGGTGTAGACATTTTATGTCAGCTGCTTGTTCATCCAAATACCATTGAATGGTCATTTCAATCGCTTTTTGGGCATTCATCTTCGGCGACCATTGAATTTCATTTTTGATTTTATGAATATCTAACATTAAAGTAGCTGCTTCATGAAGTTTTTCTGCATTTAAATCATATTCTATTTTTCCTTTGCCTGCAATGCTGAATGCAATGTTGGTTAATTCCTCGACTCTCAACACATCAGTACTTTCTGGACCAATATTATAGGCTGAACAATAGGCTGTTGGTTGATCAACCATTTTTGTTGCAAGAAATAAATAAGCCCCGATAGGTTCTAACACATGTTGCCAAGGTCTAGTAGCCTTAGGGTAACGAAGAAATACATTCTTGTCATTCTTTATTGAATGAATAATATCAGGAATAATTCTATTGTCAGCAAAATCACCTCCACCAATTACGTTACCTGCTCTTACTGACACTATAGATTTAAGATGTTTTTCGTACTGGGCAGGTGCAAAAAAAGAAGAACGATATGAAGCTATCATGATTTCTGAGACTGCCTTACTTGCCGAATATGGGTCATGACCACCCAATTTATCGTCCTCAATAAAATCTTTTGGCACATCTTTATTTTCATACACCTTATCGGTCGTAATCATGACTGCTACACAAGGCTTTTCAAGAAATCGCAAGGCATTTAGCACATTTGCAGTGCCTTGTCCGTTCACTTCAAAAGTATAAAGTGGCTCTTGATATCCTTTAAGTACAAGTGGTTGGGCAGCTAAATGGAAAACAAAATCTGGTTGAAATTCTAGTATTTCAGACTTAACTTTTTCTACATCTCGAATATCGTGAATGGTACTTTTTTCACATAAATCATCACCTTGAATTGAGTTATAAAGATCGTAAGTATGTTCAGGTGCTAATGAATATCCTCTCACTTCTGCTCCCATCAATGAAAGCACTTGTAGCATCCAACTTCCTTTAAAGCCAGTGTGGCCAGAAAGCCATACTTTTTTACCTTGATAATATTTTCTTAAGTAGGCTAAGTTTACCATTTTTTCCAAATTGGATTTGTATCCCACAATTTTTCTAATTCCTCTTTGTCACGCATAGTGTCCATGCACTTCCAAAAACCTTTATGTCTAAAACCTACAATTTGTCTGTCAGATGCCAAATCATACATGGGTTGTCTTTCCCACATCATATCATCTAAATTATCATTAGCTAGGTAATTTGCAATTTCTGGTTGAAGTATAAAGAAACCACCATTAATCCAAGTACCGCTATCTTCTGGTTTTTCTTCAAATTGGTTCACAGTGCCATCTTCATCCATCCTTACCACACCAAATCTACTACTTGGCTGAATGGTAGTCATTGTGCAAACTTTGCCATGCTGTTGATGAAATTGAAGGAGTTCATGTATATTTATATCACATACACCATCTCCATAAGTCAGCATAAAAGGTTCATGATTGGTGTAAGGCAATACTCTTTTCAGTCTGCCTGCCGTCATTGTATCAATTCCGGTGTCAATCATAGTCACCTTAAATGGTTCAGTATTACTTTTATGAATTTCAAGTTGATTATCTTTCAGATCAACGGTGACATCTGCATTATGTAAAAAATAATTTGTAAAATACTCTTTGATTACATGAGCTTTATAACCACAGCAAATAATAAATTCATTATGTCCGAAATGGGCATATATATTCATGATATGCCACAAAATAGGTTTGCCACCTATTTCAATCATAGGTTTTGGTCGTAAATGACTTTCTTCAGAAATACGGGTGCCCAAACCGCCCGCGAAAATTACAACTTTCATGTATATTTTTTTTAAATTTCTTAATAAATTCAATTTTAACTGAATTTATTTAGAACACCGCAAGATAAAGAAAGTTCAAAGGAAGCAAAAGAAAAATTAAAGTTAATTGAAGAAGCATTTTTTAGATTAAAAATATTAAATTTACGCCATGAGAGTTATCATTGTCGATGATGAAATAACAAGCTCACAGGTCCTAGATAAACTACTACAACATTATTTACCTCAGTTAAAGGTTGTGGCAATTTGTAGCAAACCAAGTGATGCCCTACTGAAAATATCTACTTTAAATCCTGATTTGGTGTTTATGGATATCGAATTACCAGGAATGACAGGATTTGATATACTCGAAAAAATACAAAACATTCATTTTGACGTAATTTTCACTACTGCTCATAGCCAATATGGTATCAGAGCCATACAATATAGTGCCATTGATTATTTATTAAAACCTATAAATACCGATGAACTCATACAAGCAGTACAAAGAGTTCGTGATCACAAATCTGTCACTCAACCATTAGAAAAAGTGAAAATATTGCTTGAAAATATTCAGCTTTTAAATAACAATGATACCTTCAACCGAATTGCTTTGCCAACAAGCGAAGGCTTAAAATTCGTCAATGCGAGTGAAATTATTCGGTGCATGTCTTCAAATAATTATACTCATATTTACTTGAATGGAGGTGATAAAATTTTGGTGAGCAAAACATTAAAAGAGGTTGAAAGCATACTTCAAGCAAATCGTTTTTGCAGAGTGCACAATTCGCATTTAGTGAATGTAAATTATATTTCTAAGTTCCTGAAAGGAGATGTAAATATTGTAGTTATGACCGATGACACAGAAGTAGAAGTAAGTCGTAGAAAAAAAGAAGAACTGATTAAAATGCTTAACTTGTAGATAACTTATTGAAGTCCAATTCACCATAACTTCATCAAAAAATATGTCAAAATTTTTCTCGATATTATTCTTTTCACTGCTTTTTCACGCTTCGCAATCTATAGCCCAAAAGATCTTTTCAGAAGGGGTTATTAAATATGATGTATATCTAAAAGGTAGTTCAAGCCCAGATGGCATCTATGTAATCTCGGTCAAAGGAGGCATGATTAAACAAGAATGGGCCATGAACAATGGTTTTAACAATGTAACTATCTATAATCAAAAAACTGGTATCACCCTTTCATTAAATGTCAAAAATGGAGGAAAGTATGCCTTAGAAATCACACAAGAAGAATTAAAAACTAAAAACAAGCGATTTGAACAAGCCCAGTTCAACGATATAAACGAAACAAAAAAAATTGTTGGTTATCACACCAAAGGAAATAAGGTAACTTACAAAAATGGCGACCAAGTTGATATTTTTTATACCTCCGAATTAATCCCACAAAATGAAAGTTTTAATACAATGTTTCCTGGATTAAAAGGAATACCTTTAGAATACATCACCTTGGCTTCAGGCAATAATACCATGAAGTTTCTAGCCACCCTAGTAGAAATAAAAGTGTTGGATTCAAAAGAATTCTCCATTCCTGCTGATTATAAGATTGTCACGAAGGCTGAATTAGAAAGCCTGAAATAATTAACTTGAAAAGTCCACATTTTACCTTCTCTTTTATTCAATGAAATATCTAATTATCGGCTTAGGAAATATTGGTAACGAATATGTCGAAACCAGACACAATATTGGTTTTGATGTATTGAATTATTTTGCCGAAAAACATAAAGCCATATTCCAAAATGAAAGACTTGCCGATATCGCAGAAGTAAAATTTAAAGGCAGAATGCTGATCTTAATCAAACCTACTACTTATATGAATTTAAGTGGTAAGGCTTATAAATATTGGATGGATAAGGAAAAAATCCCAGTTGAAAATATACTTACAGTGGTTGACGACTTAGCGTTTCCTTTAGAAGTGCTTAAATTAAGAGCTTCAGGTTCGGATGCTGGACATAATGGACTTAAAAGTATCCAAGAAGCAATTGGCACCAAT
>JAGNOY010000076.1 GCA_017989935.1 Chitinophagaceae bacterium | reverse complement strand
GGCTATCAACTTTCTAGTCATATTCAATATCGCAAAGCCTCTCGGAATGCGGGCTTTCTGCTACAATCCTTACCGCAATACAAATTCCTGCATCAAACATGTCTTAAAAAAAATGAAATAATTTGTTCTAAGCAAGTTATTTAAACACTATTTCTTCCACTTAATAGAACAGCCTATCGCCTTGGTGAAAGGAATTTTAACTTCCTTATTTTCTATTAGAAGATCCACAGCCTCAGCTACGTAATTGGCAGTTACTTTTTCAGGGCTTTCATAATTATCATCAATGGCCCCAATATATTTCACTACAAAAGCATTGCCTTCACGATTTAACACATATACATGCGGTGTTTTGGTAGCACCAAATTGTTTGGCAACTTCCTGCGTTTCATCATACAAATAAGGAAACTTAAACTCTTTTTCCTGAGCTCTAACTACCATGAGATCGTATGAGTCTTCAGGATACTGCTCAGCATCATTTGAGTTTATTGCCAATACAGGAAATCCAAGATTCGCATATCGTGTGTGTAAATCAATGATTCTATCTTGATAGGCTACTGAATATGGACAATGATTGCATGTAAATATTAAAATATAGCCTTTTAATTTTTCATCATCACGAACTAGAGAAGCCTTTTTGCCATCAATATTTAACAAACTAAAATCCTTCACCTGATCGCCCACTTTGTAACCTTGAGCTAAGCTTATAAAAGTTATGCATGTAAACAGGAGAATAAAAACAACAGAAATATTTTTCATAGAATATTATTTATAAAAATTAACTAAAGAATCTAGCTCAGTAAATTTAAGTTCTTTTTCGACAAAGCCATGAATTTTTTTGGCCGGATTCAAGAATAAAGTAGCAGGCAATGCACCACTCCAACTAGAGTCTATTAAATCTATCCAAGCATTAAAATTTGGTTCATTAAGCAACACAACTTCAGATTTAATATTTCGTTGATTTACAAAAGGAATCAACACCTTGTCTTTCGATTTGAGCCCATCTAAACTAACTAGTATCACTTTAAGTTTCCGATGCTTATTGAGTCGATTTAATTTTTCAAAATTGGGCAATTCCGCTACACAAGGCACACACCAAGTTGCCCAAAAATTAATCACATACAAGGTATCTTGCGTTGAGGTACTTAGTTTTCGATACCAATCAATCTGTACAACCTCCACTTGCTTAACTGCCGATTTCTTCTTAAAGGCAAGTAAAGTGGCTACCAAACAGCTCACAATTAAAACACACAAAAGCTGTTTCTTATTCAACTTAAATTAATTTGATTGCATCATCTGTATCACATGATTCACCATATTCTTTGAACCAATAAATATGGGCACACGTTGATGCAAATCTTTTGGTTGTATATCCAAAATATTTTCTTGCCCTGTTGAACCTAAGCCACCTGCTTTCTCAACAATATAGCTCATTGGATTACATTCATACAATAACCTTAGCTTGCCGTTTACATTTTTACTATCAGCAGGATACATAAAGATACCACCTTTGATTAATGTCCGATGTAAATCAGCTACCATACTTCCTATATATCGATGAGAATAAGGTCTGCCTGTTTCCTTATCATCTTCCATGCAATAATTCAAATATGATTTGAGCTTTTCATCCAATTTCTGTGTATTTCCTTGATTGATGGAATATATTTTTCCATCCTCTTTGCACTTCATATCCCTGTGAGACAAACAAAATTCTCCTATGCTTGGTTCCAAAGTAAAACCATTTACACCCAATTTAGTCGCATACACCAGCATAGTGCTTGATCCATAAATCACATATCCAGCAGCCTTCATCATATTTCCAGCTTGCATAAAATCCTCTTTTGTACACGGTTTTCCTAATTCACTTACCCTCTTATAAATACAAAAAATAGTTCCAATAGAAGCGTTCACATCAATATTCGAAGATCCATCTAATGGATCGAACATGACTACATATTTTGAATTCGCCGAATGTTGGTCTTCAAAAATTATAATATCATCATTTTCCTCAGAAGCCACGCCAGCACAATCTTGACTATTGCGTAACACGTTTATAAGCACTTCATTTGAATAGATATCTAATTTCATTTGTTCCTCGCCTTGCACATTGACAGCGCCATGAGCCCCAAGTATATCTACTAACCCAGCTTTGTTAACTTGTTGATTAATAAATTTGCAAGCCAAACCAATATCTCTTAAAAGCGTAGATAATTCACCCGATGCATTTGAAAATTGGCGGGTTTGATAAATTGTAAACTCATCTAAAGTCATTAAATTATTATTTGGATTCATGCCGCAAATTTAGTTTACTGAATTGACAAATTAAAATGAATTCCCAAGGCAAAAAATAGCGGACTCTAGTGCATTCGATCGCCTCTGACTTCTATAGTAGCCAATATGTTTTTTTCGATTTGCAACCATTCCTGCCACCTATTCATCACAACCAATTCATCACAATATTCTTTAGCCAAATCTAAAAAAAGCCGATAATGACCAGCTTCAGAAATCATAAATTTTCTATAGAACTCTTTAAAATAAACATCTTCAAGGCCTTCACTCAACAAACGAAAGCGCTCACAACTTCTTGCTTCAATTAAAGCAAAAACCAAAAGTCTATCCAAAAAACGCAATTCAGGCCTGCCACCCTTTACCACATGATCCATCAAAGCGTTTACATAGGTATCCTTCCTTTGAGGGCCAAGTCTAAGTTTACGCTTCTTGATTTCCGACAAAACCATTCTAAAATGTCCCCATTCTTCGGTCACAATCGGAGCAAGCTCTTCGACCAATTTTGTATATTCTGGATATTTTTGGATCAAACTAATACAATTGCTTGCTGCTTTCTGCTCGCAATAGGCATGATCTGTTAAAATCTCTTCTAATGAAATAGAAGCCAAATTCGCCCATCTTGGGTCTGTTGGTAGTTTCAGTCCTAAAATAGTATTTTCAGTGGTGCTCATTTGTGTGCAATTTTACCACATTCTCGACAATTTCAACCAAATCCAAAGAAAATTCAACCACTTGCTCAATATTTCTTGAAGAATTGTAGGTTTGAATTATATTAGCAAGGTATGAAAGTGGTGTATTGCAAACTAATTTACTTGGTAGAAATACTTATCCTGCTTTTGGGCAGCTACAGCGCTTCCGCACATTTCGATCCACAAAAACTTTTCATTAAAAATATCAACCTGAAAGATGGCTTATCTCAATGCGTGGTGACTGATATTATACAAGATAATATGGGTTTTATTTGGGTAGCCACTTTTGATGGATTAAATAGATTTGATGGGACGAATATAAAATATTTTAGGCATAATCCTGAAGACACCTTTTCCATTCCATCATCAAAAATACTTAGACTTCAATCTGATCATAACAATCATTTGTATCTACTTACAAATAATGGATTTGCTATTTTTGATTGCACAACAGGAAAAACAATTCAGCCGTTTTTTCTGAAATCGTATACCCCAACATGGCTTTGCAAATCTGATGCAGAACATATATGGATTTATGATAAAAGAAAAGGCTTAGTCAAAATAAATACAAATACCTTCGATGCTACACTAACTAAAAACAGCCTTTACAAAAATAAGAACAACGCTGATTTACAAGAATTAATTGAAATCAACCAAAAGGTATTTGCCATTTTTACCAATGGTGATATCATGGAATACAACCCCGCAATTCAAGAAAATCATATCTATGAAAATAAAAACCTAATTGGACAAATAAATTGCTCTGGTATAGATAAATTCAGAAACATCTATTTCAGTACCGACCAATCAGATTTTGGCTATTTTAATTTACAAAACAAACAATTTGAGAAACCAACATTTCTTTCAAATGAAATGAAATTTATAGGCATTAATGATATAGTTTATGATCAATTTGCTGATGCACTCATCTTATCAAGTTATGGGCAAGGCATTTTTGTATATGATTATTCGAGCAATACTGTTTCACAATTTAAAAAAAATGCCCCTTCACTTTCGCTTTCAGCAAGCTATCCCATTTCATTATTCAGTGATTCAAAAGGAATAATCATGATAGGTTATGATGGACTTGGAATAGACATTGTAAATCCATTTATTAAAAAATTTATTCCCATCAAAAAAGAAGGCCCAAACGATTTACAAGCACTCAAATTTGTCAGAAAAATAGTGGAAGGCGATGATGGAAGTTTACTTATGGGTACTAGCGGAAGTGGTTTAGTAAAATTCAATCGAAAAACAAATGATTTTCAATTCTTCAATATGCAGAAGTTGTTGGGTTGCGAAGATAATTTCATCATAGAGCTTTTAAAAAACAAGGATGAACTTTGGCTAGGTACCAATGGGCATGGCATTGGCATCTTTGATGATAAAATAAAATTAATCAAAACAATTTCGGTTGGACAAGATAAAAATCAATTATCAGGTGGCACTATCTGGTCGATGTTAGACGACAAGCAAGGGTCTATTTGGGTAGGCACACGAGAAAATGGCCTGAATAAAATAAATAAATCAAGTGGCTTGATCAGTCATTTTTCAGCCGAACAGATTCCTGAATTTGAAGATAATGGCATTCGATGTCTGTATCTTAAATCAACCACACAAATCTTAGCTGGAACAGAAAAAGGCCTTTTCCAAATAGATCTTGAAAGCAACCAAATAAGGAAAGTTTTCCCTAAATCTAAAAACCAAAAAGACCAATCCTTTAACTCAATTAAATGCATAACCACAGACAAACAACAACGAATTTGGCTCGGAACCGATGGAAGTGGAATTGTTGTAGTTGATCAACAATTTAATATTTTAAAAAACTTCAATGCAAATAATGTTCTAAATAATAATGTTATTTACTCCTTCCTCCCTCAAAATGATACAGTGTACTGGATAAGCACAAATTCCGGCTTAAGTAAGATATATTGGAATGAAAACGTATTCAAAAATAACACACAAATACAAGTTAACAATTACGAAGAAATTAATGGACTTCAATCAAATGAATTTAATACTGGGGCGTATTTGAAATTAGTTGATGGCAATTTAGTCTTTGGTGGTGTAAACGGAATAAATATATTCAAAGGTGAAGATATTGTTGACAATACAATTTTACCAAAAGTATACATCAATGAATTTAAGGTTTATGAAAACAATTTAAAAGGAGAAAGAAATATTGCCTATTTAAATGAAGTTAACCTTCAACATTTTGAAAATTCAATCTCTATTAGTTACAATACACTTGGATTTGCCTTACCACTGAAAATAAAATATAGATATCGATTAGTAGGCTATGATAAGGAATGGATTGAAGCTGGTTCAAGAAATTACATTTCCTATACTAACCTTCCTTCTGGCAATTATGAATTTCAGGTAAAAGCCTGCGACAATAACAATAATTGGGGAGATTCCTATACGAATTTAAAAATACATATTGAAACCCCATTCTACAAAACTTGGTGGTTTATTTCCTTAGCTAGTTTGTTTGTGTTGCAAATTGCCTTTTTAATTTATAGGTATAGAATGAAACAGCGAAAGGAAAAAGAAGCATTGATTATTCAATATAATAAAGAATTGGCGCAAGTTGAAATGAAGGCTCTTCGTGCACAAATCAATCCACACTTTTTATTTAACTCATTGAATTCAATAAATAATTATATACTTAAAAATGATACTAAACAAGCTTCTCGTTACCTAGTCAAATTTTCTCAATTAGTAAGAAGCATATTAAATAACTCCTCTAACCCTTTAATATCTTTACAAGAAGAATTACAAACCATTGAATTGTATATGCTCATTGAAGGGATGAGATTTAACAACCAATTTAGTTATACAATAGAAATAGAAGAAGGTTTAAACACCGCTAACATTATGATCCCTTCCTTGCTTTTGCAACCCTACGTTGAAAATGCTATTTGGCATGGCTTACTTCATAAAGATGGAGAAAAAAAAATAATCATCGCAGTAAAAAAAGCATCTACTGATAGCGTTTCTATTACTATTGAAGACAACGGAGTCGGCCGAAAAATGTCCGAAGAAATTGAACGTAAACCAAAGCATAGAAAATCGTTTGGCATGGAACTTGGTGCTAGTCGACTCAGATTAATGAATCAAGATAGTCATTTACAATCTAAAGTTGAAGTTGTAGACTTAGTCGATGAGCGAGATGATGCCTTAGGTACACGTATCGAAATTACCATGTCTGCCGAATTGTTTGAAGATGAAAATATTACCCTAACTCAAAAATAAAAACAATGTATAAAACAATTATTATCGATGATGAACTAAATTGTGTAGAGGTTCTAGAAATTTTAATCAAACAAAATTTTCAAGATCTACAAATTGTAGAGAAATTTACTTCTTCTAAAAAAGCATTAGAATATTTACAGCAAAATCCTGTCGACCTTGTTTTTCTTGATATTCAAATGCCTTTCTTAACTGGAATTGATTTGCTTCAAAAACTTGACAAACATAATTTTCAAGTTATCTTCACAACGGCTTTTGATCAATATGCCATTAATGCAATCAAGCTTTCTGCCCTTGATTACTTGCTTAAACCTATTGATGAAGATTTACTAAATAATGCCATCATTAAATTTAGAAAATACAAAGGTCAAAATGATATTCAACAACAATTGAATAATCTCTTACAACAATATCATATTCCTGCACCTGTTGCAAACCCCACTATGCAGCACAACAATAAAATTGTCATTGCACTTCAAGACAAAATTCTTTTTTACGAACCTCAAGAAATTGTTTATTGTCAAAGCAATGATAACTACACCTCAATTACTATGCGCAGCGGAGAAAAAGTATTGGCCTCAAAAACGATCAGACATTTTGAAGACATTCTTGCTCCTTTAGGCTTTATTAGACCGCATCAATCCTATATCATCAATTCGAAATATATCGAACAATACAGCAAAAAAGATGGTGGTTACCTTATCATGATAGACGGCACTTCGATTCCCGTAAGTCGACACAGAAAAGAAGAAATTTTAATGATGTTTAAAGGAGAACAATTTTAAAACGAGCATCTAAAAAAGCTTAAGCATTGTTAGTAGTAACAATGCTTGGTTGTGTATAAGGCTCAATATTCGCATCAATTTTCTTACGAAGGGCAAACATCATGCCTCCACAAATAAACATAATTACCGCTATAATTTCTGCTTGAGTGGGATGCATAAACCCCCAATCGTAAGTAGAATTTACCCTGATTTGCTCAATCAGAAAACGCTCTATCCCATTCAACATTAAATAAATAGAAAACATACTGAGTGGCGTGTCAAATCTTTTTCTCAAACTCCAAAGTATCACAAAAATTAGACTACACATTAAAAACTCATAGACCGGCGTAGGAAACACAGGAATTGGTAATACATTACAATACTCGCCTTCACAATTAGCTAATGGCTCTCCAACATGATTTACATTCTTAGGATAATTATATGCGAATAGCCATAAAGGCAATCCACCAAATGCCTTAAAGGAAGCATGTGGTATGACTTCATTTCTTTCAAAATGTCTGTATACATGCTCTTCATGCTGCTTTACACTCAATTCAAATGGTTGCGAGGTAGCTTCCACTTTCCCAGCCGCATTCGTGATATAAGCCGAATTGTAAATCCCCCAGTCTCCATCGCCACTCACCTGACAACCTAACCTTCCTATAGCATACCCAATAATCAAGGCAGGCGCGGCCGCATCACATAAATACCTAAAATCTAATTTTATTCTGCGGGCATAATACCACAAGGCAAAAGTGGCCACAATTAAGCCTCCATAAAAGGTAAGTCCACTGCTCGACAATAAACTCCCCAGTGGATCTCGCACAAAATCTTGCCAAGTTTCTAAAGCATTAAATATTTTAGCCCCTGCAAATCCCCCACCAGCTGCTATCACAGCTACATCAGCTACCCGCATATGAGGATAAGTTTTCACTTTCTTACGTTGATGACCAACAGCGCTTTCTTTCTTAGCTGTATAAAACTTAAGACCTAATGAAACAGCTGCTAATACAATGCCCGCTATCAAATTTCCTTTACTGGAAAATAAAAAACTCATTGGATCGGGCGAGGCTG
>JAGNOY010000075.1 GCA_017989935.1 Chitinophagaceae bacterium | reverse complement strand
CTGGAGATATCATCGAAGGATTTGAAGAAATAGAAGTGAAACGAACCTTATAGACATTATAAGCCTCTAGAAATAGGGGCTTTTTTTATGACTTGAATTTTAGGTTAGGCTATACAGTTTGCTTCTTATGGAGAATTATTTTATCTTTCAAGAAATTTAAATATGATACACAGCTTTTTAAAAGCTAAACACTGGCAACTTTTTATGTTGATTTTTGGCTTACCTGTGATTTTTCAATTTATTGCATTTGCTAATATGTTTTCAAGCATGCTTGCACAAACAACACCAAACCCAGAGGAGATGATGCAAGGAATGCGATGGATGATATTACTTGTTATTCCAATTTATGGAGTCTTTTTTGGATGGTTTTGGTCAGTGGCTATAGGGTTACAGTCAAAAATTCCTGAACATGTGACCATGAAGGTGAAAAAATTTAAAATTCTTTTTTTTATTCCCTTGCTTTATTTACTAGGCATGTTGGTTTATTTCTTTTTTGCCTTTAGCAGCTTTTTTCAATTAAATCCTATACCCAATCCTCAATTGATACTAGGCGTTTTTGCCATAATTTTACCCTTACATTTATTCTCCATGTTTTGCATATTTTATATCATGTATTTTGTGTCAAAAACTTTAAAAACAGTTGAGTTACAAAGAGAAGTTAAGTTTGGAGATTTTGTAGGAGAATTTTTTATGGTTTGGTTTTTTCCAATCGGCATTTGGATGATACAGCCTAAAGTGAATAAAATGATAGAAGTCTAACATGTTGACTTGAAAGCGATTCCTTTTATACAATCAATTTCATTTTGAACTACAATGCCTAGCCCTGATTGTAGAGGAAATCCCCTGCGAATTGCACGACCCAAGGAGGGCAATATGCAGGGATTGGAGCGGAAAGCAGGAAAATGCTTCGAAAAAGAAATAGAAAATTTTATTTACCCCAAGTAGAAGGGCTTTCTCGCCATTGTTGTAAGGTGTTTAATTCCTCAGGGGAGATTAGTTTCTCTGCTGCAGCATATTCTACCAATGCTTGATAATTGCTCAAGCTTAAAGTGCGAATATTTGCCTGACCAAAGATTTCATCGGCTTGAGGAAATCCGTAAGTAAAGACGCTGCAAACCCCAATTACTTCGGCGCCCGCTTGCTGAATAGCTACCACTGCCTCCATACTACTTTTGCCTGTAGAAATTAAATCTTCTATCAGCACTACTTTTTGTCCAGCTTGAAGTACTCCTTCGATTTGATTGCCGAGGCCATGTTCTTTAGGTTTGGCCCTAACATAAATCATTGGTAAGCTTAATAAATCAGCTACAAGTGCTGCGTGAGGAATTCCTGCTGTGGCTACGCCGGCAATCACTTCAGCATCAGGGAATTCGGAGAAAACCGCGTTGGTCATTTCGCTTTTAATAAAGTCTCTCACGTGAGGAAAAGAAAGGATTTTGCGGTTGTCGCAATAGATAGGACTCTTCCAACCACTGGCCCAAGTAAATGGATTTTGTGGATTTAATTTTACAGCGTTAATTTGTAGCAGTTTTTCAGCTACGGCTTGTTCTCGTTTCATGCTGCTGCAAACCTACATAGTGAAGCGTGAAAATACAAATCATAAAGTATGATCAAGATCCTTTTAAATGAAAAAAAAATACTGCTGGCAGAAGATTACCAAAGTGTTTGTGAATTTTTTCGAACAAAAAATGCGCATATTGTTTTTTCTCTGACCCCTGAAAAGGCTCGAGATATGGTGGATATGCTGCTGATTTCAGAGTCGAATTTTCTGATTATTGTCGGAGATGAACAGATTAATTTAGAAATTTTTAAAAAGGCGTTTCCCTATGTGCGAGCAGGAGGAGGTGTGGTGTTTAATGCGAAAAATCAAGTATTATTTATTTTTCGCAGAAAGAAATGGGATTTGCCTAAAGGGAAACTAGATGAGGGAGAAGATATCAAAGAGTGCGCCTTAAGAGAAGTTAGAGAGGAAACGGGTATCAAGTATGTAGAGGTGGTGAGATATATTACCGATACTTACCATTTATATATAGAAAATAAAATGATGCTGAAAAAAACAACTTGGTATATGATGCGTTCGAATGATATGCGATTAAGGCCACAGTTTGCAGAGGGCATCACCAAAGCCTTATGGGTTTCTAAAAATAGTATTGGTTATCAATTGAGTCGTTCTTATGAATCTGTGTCAGATTTGTTTGAAATACTCAGAAGGCGAAATTAAAAAAAGCCCATCTTGCGATGGGCTTAATTTGAAAAAGTCACATAAATAACCTACTGAGAGCAAATATAGTTACCCTTACATCAGATTAGAGCTACAAATGAGTAAAGTGCACTCTTGAATTAGAATTTGGCACTTTCCAATGAGTATTTGACAATCTGAATGAATGAAAGAAAATTTAAGTATCAAGAAGTGGGCACAAGAAGATCGACCCAGAGAAAAATTACAGGAGAAAGGTTGTGCTTCTCTGTCTAACTCCGAAGTGTTGGCCATTTTAATTAATACGGGCACCTTAGATAAATCGGCTTTGGACATTGCCAAGGATTTACTATTGCTTTGCGATCAAAATTTGCTAGAATTAGGAAAGCTAAGTTTGAATGATTTTCAAAAGGTGAAAGGGATAGGTGAAAAAAAGGCGGTGACTTTAGTAGCGGCCATAGAATTAGGCCGGCGACGTCAATTAGCTACTGCCATTGAAAGGCCAAAGATTACTTCTAGTTTGGACACTTTCAATTTGATAGCGCCTTATTTGTTAGATAAGCAAGTAGAGCAGTTTTATGTGATGTTTTTAAGTCAAGGCAATAAGTTGGTAGCTATTGAGCCCATTAGTCATGGAGGTTTGACTTCTACCGTAGTAGATTGTAGGGTAATTTTTAAAAAAGCGTTAGAATTTCCAATTGTCACACAAATTATACTTTCACACAATCATCCTTCGGGTAATTTACGACCAAGTGAGGCTGATAAGGTGCTGACCCAAAAAATAAAAGAGGCTGGGTTATTGCTTGATATCCGCTTGCTTGATCATTTAATCATTGGAGACAATGCCTATTTCAGTTTTGCTGATGAAGGGATGATTTGATAATGAAAACTAATCATTTTTTAAACAAATACTTAGCCTTATAAATCTATGCTTTCTTCAATTTGTAATAAATGAAGTTGAAGTCCTGCTTGTTTAAAAATATTTTTTGTGGCTTCGTGATCAATTTTAATATAACCAAAAGTATCATAATGTACGCCTATGATCTGTTCACATTGTATCAAATCAGCAGCCATGACCGCGTCAGCAGCATTCATCGTAAAATTGCTTCCAATTGGTAATACTGCAAATTTTAATTTGGCCCATTTGGGTATCAATTGCATATCTAAAGTGAGTGCAGTGTCACCACTATAATAAAATGATTCGTTGTTGCTTGACACAATAAAACCCATTGGATTTCCTCCATACGAACCATCAGGTAAACTACTGCTATGTATTGCATTCACACAGCGGACACTAAACTCTTCAAAATTCCATGACCCTCCAAGATTCATCGGGTGGGTGTTGCTTACGCCTTTATTATTTAACCATTCATGAATTTCCCAAGTACAAATTACTTTGGCACCTGTTCTTAAGGCTATGGCTTCACAATCTAAAATATGGTCAAGGTGTCCATGCGAAATAAAAATATAATCGGCTTCTATTTCATCTATTTGGATATGTTTGGCTAATTCATTACCACTAATAAATGGATCAAATAAAAGTTTTTTCTGATTCACTTCAACCAGAAAGCAAGCATGTCCAAAATAGGTAAATTGCATGACGTATGATTTAAGGTTCAAATATAATCGATCAAGGTGCCTTTTTCAAATTGATTATCCATTGCACGCAAACCGCGATAGATAAAATAAGTAACACAGATAAATAGTACCTGTAAGTTAAAGGGCTAAAACAAAAAAATACCAAAACAAACAAATAGAGATAGCGTAACAAATGAACATATAAATCGGCGTGCGCCTTTCTCTTGAAATAGGTAAATAAACCTAATCCAAGCATACTTAACAATGCAATGGCTTGAATACAGCGCATCAGAAATACACTGGCTTCGGTGTTTTTTGTAGGAATTAAATGAAAAAGGTAGGCAAAGTGTAGGCCGTTAAACGAGGTAAAGAAGCCATTGTCAATTTCGCTGATGCAACAATAGTTATGGTATCGAATGCCTTTAGCAAAAATGCTAGGGTCTTTTAAAATAAACGGAATAATATAAATATAAACTATGGCGGTAATTACAACGAGGGCGTAAAATAAACTTCTTTTAAGCGGAAAATTTACAAGAAAAATTACCGCTAAAAGTGGCGTCCAAAAAATGAGGGTATATCTAGAGAGTAAGCATAATATTAGACCAAGTAGGAGGAGGGAGTTATTTTTAAAAATAAGTCCTGTGGCTAATAGAAAATAATATGCCATAATAAGCACTTCAAAACTGACAATAAGATCTTCGCCACCAAAAAGGATAAACACCCAAATAGCCAAAGAAGGTAAGCCTATCACGAAAACTTTTAAGAACCAAGGTAAAGCTCGCCTTCCCAAATGAAAGGCAAAAATACCCACCACAAATGCCATGATAAAGAATGCAGACCATCTAGAATCTATGTGTAAGTATCTACTAATACCTATGGGTAGCCAATGCATTGGCATATACACAGGGTAGGGTTTATAAAAAACAGTTTCTACTGGGGCATAAGGAAATATCCCCTGTGCAAATCTATCATAGAGTAGATCTAGTTGTTGAAAAACATCTGAATTAGGCGTAGGTAGAGGAAATTTTTTAAATAGTTTTCTAATTTCTTCGAAGCTACAAACCACAGAAAAAATTCCAAGTAATGCATACCCTAACCCTTGAAATAAGCTCGATGATTTATTGGAGGTCAGTACTTGGACGTTTGAAAAATATGTCTGCCTATCTGCGTAGTTCAAGAAAAAAGGAAAAGAAAAAGAAAGCACAAAGAATAATAGAGGATTTAGGATTAATCCAAGATAATTGGCCCCTTTAAATAGTAAAAAACACTGTAAAAAAAGAAACAAACAAACTATGCCTATTTTCTTTCTATTCATGGGACAGCTTTTTCTGCATCAAATAATCATTCATCCAATAAGGGCCAAAAGGGATGTCTATGGATTCAAGAGTTTGATAGCCTTGCTTTTCATAGAAAGTTTGGGTTGGATTTCCTCTATTCACACATAATTCTATGGTGTCATAACCTAATTCTTGCACTTCATATTCTAAGGTATTCATCAATGTTTTTCCATATCCTTTTCCTTTTAGGTTCGGGTAAATATAGAGCTTACTTAATTTTACCTTTCTATCTAATTCAATATATTGTGCATATCCTATGAATTGTTGATCTTCAATTAATACAATGAAATGATGAGTAGGGTCATTCATTTGTTTGGATAACAGATCTGTCTGGTAAATTTCAGCGAGCATAAAATTTATTTGCTCATCATCTACCAAACCCTTGTAAGTCACAGGCCAACTTGCATAAGCCAATTCAATGATTGCTGGAATATGTTCTTCTGTCCCTTTTAAAATTTCCATAGCACTGAGTAGATGAATAATAATACTTTATCTTTGCGATCCGTAAATATAAACTTCAAAAATAATAAACAATGAAAGCCTGGCAAGAATATCAAGAACAACATCAAGATAGATTTTTACAAGAACTTTTCGACTTACTCAGAATTCCATCAGTAAGTGCTGATTCTACACGAAATGCAGATACTGCTGCTTGTGCAGAAGCCGTGAAAGAATCATTATTAAAAGCCGGTTGCGATGTAGCAGAGGTATGTCCAACCAATGGTCATCCGATTGTGTTTGCCCAGAAAATAGTGGATCCTTCCTTGCCGACTGTATTAACTTATGGGCACTACGATGTGCAACCTGCAGATCCCTTAGAACTTTGGACTAGCGGTCCGTTTGAACCCATCGTTCGTGATGGAAAAATTTATGCAAGAGGCGCATGTGATGATAAAGGCCAAATGTTTATGCATGTCAAAGCCTTAGAGGTGATGAATGAAACAAATTCGCTTCCTTGTAATTTGAAGTTTATTATTGAAGGTGAAGAAGAAGTGGGAAGTACCAACCTAGGCAAGTTTCTTGAAGAAAATAAAGACAGATTAAGTGCTGATATCGTACTTGTAAGTGATACTTCCATGATTAGTATGGAAAATCCAAGCATCGAAACAGGTTTGAGAGGATTGGCTTATATGGAAGTTGAAATTACTGGCCCAAATCGTGATTTACATAGTGGAGTGTATGGTGGGGCAGTAGCGAATCCTATTACTATTTTAAGTAAAATGATTGCAAGCTTACATGATGAAAATAACCATATTACTGTGGAAGGATTTTACAACGATGTCGTTGATTTAACCACAGAAGAAAGAAAAGCATTGAATAGTGCACCTTTTGATTTGGCTGAGTATAAGGCTGAATTAGGCGTTAAAAATGATTGGGGAGAGCAAGGGTATACATCTTTAGAAAGAACGGGGGTAAGACCAACACTCGAGTTAAATGGTATTTGGGGAGGCTATATTGGTGAAGGTGCTAAAACTGTATTGCCTTCTAAAGCTTTTGCAAAAATATCTATGCGTTTGGTACCTAATC
The DNA here is from genome assembly GCA_017989935.1 of Chitinophagaceae bacterium. GTDB lineage: Bacteria > Bacteroidota > Bacteroidia > Chitinophagales > Chitinophagaceae > OLB11. Next base: position 1,468 of record JAGNOY010000075.1, on the reverse strand, counting down.
AAAATTCACATCAAATTGCCGAATTATTTACGGCGCACTTTAATAAAATAGCCCCAGATTGTGTGACTGTAAAAGTGACTGAACATCATGGTGGCGAGCCAGTTGTAACACCTACAGATTCGATTGCCTATAAAGCGGCTGAAAAAGCCATAGCCACTACTTTTGGTAAGAATCCAATACCAACTCGTGGCGGAGGAAGTATCCCTATTATTGCCTTATTCGAAAAAGTTTTAGGTCTTAAAACAGTATTAATGGGCTTCGGTTTGGATAATGATAATATTCATTCACCCAATGAAAAGTATGATGTCGTTAATTTTTACAAAGGCATTGAAACTATCCCTCACTTCCATCAGAATTTTGCTGCAATGTCAAAATAAAAAACATATTCACCGATTATATTGAATTAAAGAATCCGTTTTGAACGGATTTTTTTATTTTACAGGCAAATCGCAAGAATGAAAAATTTATTATTAAGCCTATTAGTTGTTCAATTCTGTTTTCTCGCTAATGGACAAACGAAATCATGGGTAAACTCAACCTCAAATGGCTATTCATATAAAACAGTAGCTAGTGATCCTACAAATACGAGGTTTTATACACTTAAAAATGGTTTAACAGTTATATTAAGTGTCAACAAGGAAACTCCAAGAATTCAAACAATTATTGCCACAAAAGCAGGAAGTAAAACTGATCCCAAAGATCATACTGGCTTGGCGCATTATTTGGAGCATCTATTATTTAAAGGCACTGACAAATATGGTTCGCTAGATTGGGCTAAAGAAAAACCTTATCTAGATATGATAGATAATTATTATGAAGTTTACAATAAAACAACCGATGAGTCAGAAAGAAAAAAAATCTATCACCAAATTGATTCAGTATCAGGACTAGCAGCAAATTTTGCCATCGCCAATGAATATGATAAAATGATGAGTATGTTAGGCGCAAAAGGTACCAATGCCTTTACCTCTTTTGAACAAACAGCTTATATCAATGATATTCCATCCAATCAAATTGATCGTTGGCTCATGGTCGAAGCGGAAAGATTTCGTAATCCAGTGCTCAGAATTTTTCACACAGAATTGGAAGCTGTTTATGAAGAAAAAAATATAAGTCTCGATAGTGATGATGATAAGGTGTCTGAATTATTATTTGCCAAACTCTTTCAACAACATAATTATGGATTGCAAACTACCATAGGTACTGTAGAGCATTTAAAAAATCCATCCTTAAAAGCCATTAGAGAATATTTTTATAAAAACTATGTGCCCAATAATATGTGTTTGATTATGTCTGGAGATTTAAATCCTGACGAAGTGATTGCTAAAATAGATCAATCATTTTCTTACATGACCCCAAAACCTGTTGCACCTTATACTTTTAAAAAAGAAGCTGATATTTCATCTCCGATTGAAGCCACTGTGCTTGGGCCAGATGCAGAATATTTAAATATCGCTTTCCGTTTTCC
>JAGNOY010000074.1 GCA_017989935.1 Chitinophagaceae bacterium | reverse complement strand
GCATGAGTAAGTGTAAATTGACCGTGAGTGTGTTCATGGCAACCACTTCATGAGGCAGGGCTCCTACAATTTTTGTCAAGGACTCTGTGAAAAAGTGATGGTATTTAAACCAGGGCCTTTTCGCTAAAAAATGACCTTCTACTCCAAATTCTCCCCAATCTTGAAGTTCATCTTCGATTATTTTTTTGGCTTCTTTAGGCTGAAGTCCAAGTGAGTTGCCACAGAGGTAGATGACTTCTTTATTTTGGTGTTTAGGCATGATAAAATGATCTCTGTATTTTGATACCTGATCTGCATCATCTAATTCACATGCGTACTCTCTTGTTGTTTTAAAGGAATTTAAGTTGGACTTCATGTAGACAATATTACTTAAGAATGAGCGGTAAAAATAAGCAATCGAAATTTTAGAAAAGGACTTATTTTTGAAGTTCTTGATTTTTTTGATTGAATTTATTCAATTCATAAGAAGATCAAATTGTTCTTTAAACTCTTTTACTAAAATACTTTAAACCAAGGCAATAATTTTAATGATTATTTCGCCTTAAAAACATTTGTTTCTATGAAATCTTTGTATAAAAAAATCCTGTTGATATGCCTATTAGCGGGTTTTCAGCATGGAGTTGTTGCTCAAATTCCTTACCAGTTTAATTATCAAGGTGTGGCAAGAGACATAACAGGGAATCCTTTAAAGAATCAAAAACTTGCGATCAAACTTGCTATTTTACCTGACATAAATGCCACTCAGTCCGAGTTCGAAGAGATTCAGCATATCGAAACCAATGAATTTGGCCTTTATCAATTGAAAATTGGTAGTGGTCAATCATTGTATGGAAGTATGATAGGAGTTAAATGGGAAAGTGGTAATAAATATATTCGAGTGTCTTTAGACCCAAATGATGGGAATGAATTTAATGAGATTGGTATTACTCAATTACTTTCAGTTCCTTATGCAATTTATGCAGAAAAGGCCGGGCTTGCAAAAGAGGTAGTTACTGATGAAAATACCAAAAGCAGGGCAGGGATACAACATTATCTTTCAAAATTTAATTCAAGTGGTTCGAGTAGTGAAGAAATTAACTCGCAAATATTCGATAATGGAACAAATATTGGAATTGGTACAAATACACCTGATGTGGGTGTGAAGGTTCAAATTGAAACAAATTCTTCAAGCGAATTTATCCGTATGCGAAATAAAGATACCATTGGCTTTGGCTCATTTTCAATGTATAATGATATTGCCAATAAATACGCAACATTTACTAAATACGGTAGCCTATATCCTGGTGGATATAATGGTATCGAAGCGCAATACCCATATGCAAACATGCTCGCGTTTGGAAATAATGGCGGGCCTTTTTTATTATCGACTAGTGGTAATATCGGGATTTCAATTTATAAATCAAATTTTAGTAAATTAAAGTTTAATGTTGATTTTAATTCCGAAAATGTGGGCATTGGTGGAAGTGCATTGCCAGCAGCTCAGGTACATTTTAATCAAAATACAATTGGAGATACATTAAAATTAACGAATGGAGCTACTGGACATGCATTCACTGATGGACTAGATATTTACAACAATGGCAATGCCTCTTTTATTATGAATCGAGAAAATAGCACATTAACTTTAGGAGCAAATAATATATCTCATGTACAATTAGCTTCAAATGGTAAAACAGAAGTTTTAGGGGCACTTAGGATTGCAGGTGGAAATCCTGGAGTAGATAAAATTCTTACCTCTGATGCAAATGGAAATGCAAGTTGGAAAAATTTAGATACAGCAAATGGCAATTCGGTATGGAAAACAAATGGAAATATTGGTTTAAGCACCTCACAGTTTATCGGCACTCAAGATACACAAGCCATTAAATTTAAAGTGAATAATTCGCCATTTGGATATTTGTCAAATGGAGGGAATATTGTTTTTGGGAAAAATGCCATGCCTAATTCGAATGCTGGAAATAATAATATTGCATTGGGTTTAGATGCTATGAAAAATAACCAAAGCCTTAGTAATAATGTGGCTATTGGGTCAACTGCCATGAGAGAGTTTATAAGTGGTGGAATAAATATTGCTATCGGAGGAGCCATGACTCAAGGAACTATTTTAACCAATAATGTTGCCATAGGAAATGCAGCTGGTGGCTATCAGACTAAGTTAAGCGATAATGTATTTATTGGAAATAATACAGGTGTGCCAAACTATGGAAATGGCTATGGCAATACCTTCTTAAAAGATAATATTGCTATCGGAAGCTATGCTTTTGCTTCCATTGGTAAAATAATTCCTGATTCGCAAACTAATAATATAGCTATTGGTACTTATGCTTTGGCGGGCTCTAACGCAATAGGCAATATTGCTATCGGTACGTATGCTGGTCGTTATCTATCTACCAACAATAATATAGCTATTGGCAATGATGCATTGACAGGCGGTTGTACTGGTAATGCAAACACTGCCATTGGATGGAAGGCCTATAAATCTGGGGTCAATATACAATCATCAATTTCCGTTGGTTATAATTCAAATGAAACCACCATTTCTGGTACAGGTAATACAACAATCGGAGTCGCAGCAGCAGGATTAAAAAATTCTGGGGACAGAAATTGTTATATAGGTTGGCATAGTGGAATTAGAAATATCACAGGGAATGATAATGTATTTGTTGGTGTGCACGTAGGAGGGCTTCAAAATAATACTTCTAATTCATCTTCCTTGATTGGTTCATATGCTGGTTATAATTTGTCTACAGGCACAGAAAATACTTCTTTAGGTTTCGAAACTTTATTTAATACGACTTCAGGTTCTGATAATATTGCCATCGGTTATCAAGCCGGAAAATTTATGACAACCCAAAGTAATGTAATAGCCATTGGGTATCAAGCTGGAGCCAATAATACTCAATCTAACCGAGTTATTATTGGATATAATGAACTACCTCGTTTTGCAAATGCTGCGGATGCTGCTGCCAATTTACCATCATCAGGTCCAAATGGGGTATATGTTTATTGGAATACAACAACTAACCAAATTATGGTGAATCCCTAGGTGCTGATTGGGTTTAGATTATGTTTCATTTGTTTAGCGATATTCAAACGTAAAGTTGTATTTTGTCGTCTAGACTAAAATTAAATTAATGAGAATCTTTATTCGTATGGTTTTCTGCTTAATATTATTAGCAGATTCATCCTTTGCACAAGAGTTTAAAGCAGCACCTTTTTTAAGTCAAGATATTTTTCAAACAGATTATTTTATTGAAAATAAAGGGCAATTTGATCAGCCTATTTCAAAGATGAAGCCTGTCCATTTTGCTATTGATCACAAGGGTATGATCATTTATTTTAATTCATCAGGATTTGTTTGGGAGTTGAAAAAAGCGATCAGAAAAAGTGAAACCCAAATTGAATCCGAGAAAATTGACAAAGCCGACAGAATTCATAAGTATATTTTCCAAGAAGACAAAATCACCATGAATTGGTTATATGGAAATAAGAATTGTGTCATAGAGACTTTCGAAAAAAGTAGCCACTATTTTCCATACGGAGAGTCAAAGCTGAATAGTTATGGGTTTAAAAAAATACGCTACTCAAATTTATATAATCATATAGATGTTGATTATGTGATTCATCCAAAAGGAGGCATTGAATATTCATTAATTTTGAATAAAGGATTTGACTTAACCCAAGTTCAATTTGAATATCCAAATCATCCTGTAACCCTAAAAAATAACCAACTTCGCATTCAAACTCAGGTAGGTGATTGGGAAGAAAAAGAATTGAAAGCATTTTATGAAGATGGCACTGCAATCGCTTGTGCATATACCATGAAAAACCAACAAATTGGTTTTGAATTTCTAGAACCTATAAACAAAAATAAAAAAATCATCATTGATCCATGGGTAACACCAATCACTACTTTAACTAATATAGCAGGGAATGGCAGTAATCGGGGTTTTGATGTTGACTATGACTATGCTGGAAATTTATACGTATTTGGAGGAGGTGATTATTTTGGAAGCTCAGTGAATTCTAAAGTGGCCAAGTATTCACCAACGGGTGCCTTACTCTGGACATTTAATGGCGTTCTTGTTTCACCTTCATGGAATTCAGGCGCAGTTGTAGGTAAAGTTTCAAACTTTGTTGTAGATAAATTGAGCGGGAAATTTTACATGGGACAAGGTTGGGTATCTACGGGCACAGTGATTGTTCGTTGTGATGCTAATGGGAATTATGATAATTTTATTTCGACAGCAAACTCAAATTTTGAAGAACTCTGGGAAATGAATTTTGATTGTTCAAATGGGAAAATTCTAGGTTTTGGTGGAGGTACAACAACCAATATAAATTTAGGTGTGATTGATGCTTTAGGAGGATTTACTATGTCAAATGTGTCTGGTGCAGCACCTGGATTTCAAGATATCCTCAATTCTACGATCTCCGGAAATGGTGAAATTTTTGTAGCCATGGCATGTGGTAACGATACATCGTTGAATAATGTGCTTATTCATGTTAATACAACTTTAAATGGCAATAATTGGATCATGCCTTCTGGGGTGGCCTCTTTTAATGAAGCCGATAATAAGCCCTATTTAAGTCCATATGCCTCAAATGGTTTTAATGCTTTACATGTCAACCAAAATTTTCTTTATTATTATGATGGAAATATTTTAAAGGCATATAGCAAAGCCACGGGATTGGCAGTTGGAAATCCTTATACTATCAGTGGGTTTGTGTTGAAAAATCAAGGAGGTATTTATGCAGATGAATGTGATCATGTATATGTTGGTGGTGATAACGGAAACATAAAAGTATTTCTTTTCGATGGAACTAATTTTAATGTTTTACCTGATATACAAATTTCAGGTGTTACTGGTCATGTGTATGATATTAAATATCATAGCGCTAATGGTTTGTTATATATAAGCGGACAAAGTTTTGTGGCAACAGAACCTCGTTCTCAAGTTTGTATTGACACCACTTCTTTAAATGCTAGTTTGACAATCGATTGTCTTCAGGCTTCGATACATCTAAATAACGCAGACCCTAGTGCGCAGTATACTTACATTTGGACAGATAGCATCACCAACACCGTTGTGCAAAATCATAATGGAGCTGGTATGATTGATGATACTTTGTTGAGTATCACGAATGGCAAGGTATATCATGTATTGGTTATAAAAAATGCCTTGTGCGGTGGAAGTAGTCAAACATTTAGGTTTGTTGGCGCGAATTATTTGAATATTTATACTTCACCCATTTTATGTAACGGGCAGCAATGTGTGGTTAATGGACATACCTATTCACAAAGCGGACAATATAGCGATACCTTGAAAGCTTCAATTGGCTGTGATACTATCATTCATACTAACTTGACCATACTCCCTCAATCAACTTTTTCTCAACAAATAGATTTGTGTAAAGGACAGCAAATTGTTATCAATGGGCATACTTATTCTGCGACAGGATTTTACATTGACACAGTTAAGACCGCTATTGGCTGTGATTCAATTATACAAACAGATCTAAAAGTGAATGAAATTTCTTATAGCAATCAACAAGTCGTTTTATGTAATGGCAATACTTTTAAAGTAGGCAATCATGTATATAGTTCAAGTGGAACCTATGTAGATACCTTACAAAACGCAGCAGGTTGTGATAGTATTATTACTTCATTCATTAAAGTAGATTCAACTTCCGCTTCATCATTCTATATACCTAATGCATTTTCTCCGAATGGCGATAAAACAAATGATTGTTTTGGTATGAAACATTGGCCAATCCTTGAAAGCTTTAGCCTGATTATTTATAACCGATGGGGGCAACAAGTCTATGCTACTAAATCTACACAAGAGTGCTGGGATGGAAGGTTTGCTGGCAGAAACGCTGATATAGGCGTATATTATTATTATATCAAAGCAAAAACAACTTGTGGGGATATTATCAAGAAAGGCGATATTAATTTGATTCGATAAGTTCATCTCTTAGCATTCATGAAAATTTAAATTCCGAGAAAATAAAAGTTGTCTAGTAGGTTTGAAAATTACCTTCGCACCTTTGTATATTTAGCACTTATTTTCGCATACATTTTTAGGATAAAAACCTAACACCTTATGGTACAAGAAATTTCACTAGAGTTGCTCCCAGAGCAATATGCCTCAATCGATATAATAAAAGCTTGTATTCAGTCACAATTGAATATGCCACCGCATTCAATTTTACAATACAGAATTCTTCGTAAATCAATTGATGCTCGCGGAAGATCAATTAAAATTTTACTTAAACTTCAGGTTGCTATTGGTCAATCTAGTTTGCCAGCCTGGCCTTATACTTTTCAAGGTTCCAATGTAAGTCTGCAAACAGCCGTGCATATTATAGGAGCCGGACCTGCTGGTATATTTGCCGCATTACGTTGTATAGAGCTTGGGCTCAAACCCATTCTGTTCGAAAGAGGTAAAGATGTGAGATCACGAAGAAGAGATTTAGCCATCTTAAATAAAGAAGGTATCCTGAATGAAGAAAGTAATTACTGTTTCGGTGAAGGTGGGGCAGGTACTTATAGCGATGGAAAATTATATACACGTAGCAATAAACGAGGTGATATTCAGAAGGTATTAAGTTGGTTTCATGATTTTGGGGCGGATGAAAATATCCTCTACGAAGCACACCCACATATAGGCACCAATAAACTTCCACATATTATAGAATCTATGCGCGAGATGATTATCTCTTGTGGTGGTGAAATTCATTTTAATACCAAATTGACAAATCTAGTCGCTACATCAACGCACATAAAGGAACTTGTATTTAATCAACAAATCCGGATTCCAGCAAAACATGTAATCTTAGCTACAGGACATTCAGCAAATGATATCTATGAACTTTTATTTCAACATAAAATTCTTCTTGAAGCAAAACCATTTGCCTTAGGCGTGAGGGTAGAACATCCTCAAGCCTTGGTTGATGAAATACAATATCATGGCAAAGCACGAAATAATGTGTTGCCTCCTGCAAGTTATAGCCTAGTCGAACAAGTCAATGGAAGAGGTGTATTTTCATTTTGTATGTGCCCTGGAGGTATTATTGCGCCTGCGTCCACTCATCAAGGAGCCTTAGTAGTCAATGGTTGGAGCCCATCTAAAAGAAATAATCCTTTCGCAAATAGCGGTATGGTGGTTAGTGTGCAACCACAAGATTATCTAAATGATACCGCCTTAGGCGGATTACTCTTTCAACGTCAAATCGAAGAAAAAGCCTTCAAGTTTGGCGGAGGAAGATTTGTTGCACCTGCCCAAAGATTAACTGATTTTGTGCAACAAAAAAACTCATCAACCTTACCTGCATGTTCTTATATTCCAGGTGTCACTTCCTCAAATTTGCATGCGATTTTTCCAAAAGATATTTCTCGTAGTTTAGCCCAAGGCTTTGAACTTTTTGGCAAAAAAATGAAAGGTTTTCTGACTCAAGAAGCCGTGGTAGTTGCCACAGAAAGTCGAACTTCATCGCCTGTGAAAATTCCTCGTGACAAAGATAACTTGCATCATCTTCAACTTGAAAATTTATACCCATGTGCCGAAGGAGCAGGTTATGCAGGTGGTATCGTAAGTGCGGCGATGGATGGCATGCGTATTGTCGATAAAATTAAAGCAAGCATTTCTTCTTAGTTTAATTTTTATTTGGGTGGCAGACAGGCTATCGCTCATACTCCTCTCCCGAATCGGCAAACCAAATTCGGAACAAGACAAAATTATAGAAAGCCTCTCGGGATGCGGGGTATCCGCTCTATCCTTGCCACAATACAAGTTTACATACACATTGATGATGCTTGTCAAAGATGAAGCTTAGTATAGGTGTAATTTGAAATCTTTATTTATTAAACTAATTGAATCAAAATAATAAATTATATGTCAAATATTAAGTGCGAGCAAAGTCAAAACATGCTTGTTTGTATCTTCCTCATGAATTGGACGGCCTAAGATTCGAGGCAGCTAAAAATATTGAAATCGAAGCCAAACTTTTATCCACTGTTTGAGCACATGCGAATGTTGCAATATAGCGAAAATGTTGATGTGCGAGTTTGGATAATAGTGGCGTAGATGAAACTATTTATTGACTATCCGCTAAACTAACTTATAAATCTAATG
>JAGNOY010000073.1:6577-8230 GCA_017989935.1 Chitinophagaceae bacterium | reverse complement strand
ATGATGGTTTCAACCACGTATTGAGTTTTATAGGGTTGATCAACTACATCTACATGAATAAACCAATAAATATCAGCACGCTTTGGTTTCTTGTTTAAGATAGAATACATGATTTTGTGTTCTATTTCTTTGGGATTATTCGCACTTGTAAGATACACTAAATGGGTGGCATACTTAGGAATGCTCATATCATTGCTCAGCTCTTGCAATTGATGTATGTAATCATCCATACGCACAAATTCGACATACCTATTTTTAATTTTGCGCGATTTATACCAAACAAACATGACTGCAAATAAGGCACCACCAAGAAATAAAGTTACATAACCGCCATGCAAAAATTTGTTTAAGTTGGCAATTAGAAAACAAAGTTCTAAAGAAATATAAACCGTCAAATACAAAATGATAATCGGAGATTTAACTCGATGAGAATATAAGAAAGTAGCATATAAAATGGAAGTCATCAACATACAAATCGTGATGGATAAGCCGTAAGCTGCTTCCATTTTTTCTGATTCTCTAAAAAACAATACGATAGTAATACATCCCACTAACAATAAAATATTGATAGCTGGAATATAGGATTGTCCTTTTGCATTCGAAGGATAATTGATTTTTAATTTAGGCCAAAGATTTAACCTGAAAGCTTCTGAGATTAAGGTAAATGAACCTGAGATCAAGGCTTGGCTCGCAATAATGGCTGCTACTGTAGAAATGGCAATACCTATATACAAGAAACTATGAGGCATTAATTCATAGAAAGGATTTAATAAACTTTCATTATCAGTGCCTAGTAAAGTTTGTCCAGACTTATGCGATAGTAACCAGGCACCTTGTCCAAGATAATTTAGAATCAAACAAACTTTGACAAATATCCAAGATATTCGAATATTGTTTTTCCCACAATGCCCAAGATCAGAATACAAAGCTTCTGCTCCAGTCGTACACAAAAATACAGCCCCTAACAATAAAAAGCCTTTAGGAAATGTTACAAGAAGCTTTACAGCATAATACGGGTTGAATGCTTTTAACACCACAAAGGCATCATTGATATGCATGAAACCTAAGATAGCAAGCATACTAAACCAAATAAACATGATAGGCCCAAATAATTTGCCAATACTGCTAGTCCCAAATTGTTGTAAAAAAAATAAGGCTGCCAAGATAGCAATTACAATATTAATCGTAGTCGTTTGACTTAAATCTAAACCTTCAATTGCAGAGGTTACAGTAATTGGAGGAGTAATAATACCATCGGCTAGTAAAGCTGCACCACCTATCATAGCAGGCACAACCGCCCATTTTGCATGACGTCTAATTAAGGCGTATAAAGAAAAAATACCACCTTCTCCTTTGTTATCTGCCCTTAAAGTAAGCATCACATACTTGATGGTAGTTTGTAAGGTCAGTGTCCAAATAATACAAGAGATGCCACCCAGCACCAATAATTCATTGACAACATTTTTTCCAATAATGGCTTTGATTGTATATAGAGGTGAAGTACCAATATCTCCATAAATAATGCCTAAGGCGATAACGAGTCCAGCCAACGAAGCTTTGCTCATTTGATGTTTAGCGCTCAATGTTAAAATTTTTCCCGACAAAGGTATGAGTAAAAGCAATCATCTTTCATGAAATTCTAAAAATTTAATT
>JAGNOY010000073.1:0-6477 GCA_017989935.1 Chitinophagaceae bacterium | reverse complement strand
TCATTTTTAAACCATTTCACCATGTTCCCTATTATAATCGAAGTAGCTATTTCACTTGTGGTAATTTTCTTCTTGATGAGCACACTTGTATCTTTTATCTATGAAATTATTGCCCTAGTATTCAGTAGTCGAGGAAAAGTATTAAAAAATTCATTGAAGCTATTACTCAACGAGAATAAAAAGAGTGCTGTTATCATTGATTCGATATATGAATCTGCACATATTTATAAACTTCGCATTTTTAAAAAATTAAATCGTAGCCAATACCTACCTGCTCATATTTCTTCTGAAAGCTTTGCAAATGCATTGTTTGAGCATATCAATCGAGGTGATGTAACCGAGGATATTTCTCATTTCAAACAACATGTAGGTGACATAAAGAATCCCTTTTTAAAACAAAAACTACTCACACTCATTGCAGAATTAGACACTGGTAAACAAACCATGGCTGGCATCAAGGAAAACATCATGAAATGGTTTGACGATTATATGAAAACAGTTACTGAGGTATACAAACTAAGAAGTAAAGTAATTATTTGTATCCTAAGTGCAATTATTTGTCTTAGCATGAATATAGATACCATTACCTTAACTGAATTTTTTTGGAAAAATAAAGAAAAGAGAGAAATGATGGTTGGATTTGCTGAAAGGCTGCAAGAGGAAACATTCAAACTAGATAGCGTAAAATTAAACAATAGGCAAGGCAATAAGGATAGTGCAGTGCTTCACTCAACCGAAACTCAAGATCAACGAATTAAAAGAATACTTGCTAAAAACCAACAAATTCTTGATACATTAAATCAATTTGAATTACCGATTTATTTTAATCAATATATAATAGAAAAGGAAAGTTTAAAAGATGGTTGTATGTGGGCAAGATACCTGCTATTTAAACTTTTTGGACTTGCCATTACAACTTTTTGCCTAACCTTAGGCGCTCCCTATTGGTATCAAATGATGCAAAAATTGATCCAAGTGAAGAAAACCTTGAGTGGAAATAAATCCTAACCTTTACACTTAATACTCAATGTCAATTTTATTCTATGCTTAATTTAGATCGATACAATTGATCTCCTGTGTTCAATTGAATCTCATAAATTCCTTTAGACAATAAATGGGTATCAACTTTCAATTCTTTGCTTGACATGTTGTTTAAATTTATTCTTTGAATCACCTTACCTGCTATATTAATGATGATTAATTCTTTCATTTCCTTATTGGCTGGATTCAATAAAGTAAACTCACCACTTGCTGGATTCGGAAAGATTGTCAATTTGGCTAATTCTTTTTCTTGCAAACCAACATTTGAATTTACGACCACAGTTTTACAAAAGCTATCAATACAAGGTTCAGCATTTGCATTGGTGCCACCTAGTTTCAAACAAACCGTATAAGTACCTGCTGTTGCATAAGTGTGACTAGGATTTGTGGTGTTAGAAGTTCCGCCATCTCCAAAATTCCAAGTATATACTGAAGACACACAATTGTTGCAAGTTGACACATTCGTAAAAGAACTTGTTAAGAAAGTACTACTCGAATTAAAATTTGCATCAGCTACACATTGGGCCGGTGGATTCGTGACTGTTGTCGTAGTGCAAAATGTGTCTGTACAAATATTACTACTTGAATCTAGTCCATCTGCATATAAACAAATATTATACGTGCCGCCTGTTGCATAAGAATGAGATGGATTGGGTGTAGTAGAGATAGGACTTCCATCTCCAAAATCCCAAGCATAAGTTAAACTTACACAAGAAGGACAAGTAGAGGTATTTATTAAGTTGACTACATTGTTGGTATTTGAAATATTGAAACCAGCATTTGTGCCACAGCTAATTACAATATTGGAACAATAGGTGCATGGAATAGGTACGCCAGGACTGCTTATCGAAGATAGATATCTTGTAATGCAAGCATTATAGATTCCTGGGCTGGTATAAGTATGAATCGTATTGATACCGATGTTACTTCCCACTTTTAATTGTGTATTTCCATCACCATAATCAAGAAAAATGCTATCTAAAGCATAAATCAAAGGGATAGCCCATACATGTTGAAAAGTAACAATATTTCCATTCTGTTGTGTTGTGTACTGACACTGGGCAGATGATTTAAGTAGGAATGAAAAAATAAATAGGGTGGTTAAAAGTATATTTCTTTTCATAATTATATTTTTAGCAAAATAAGTTTTAAAATTTAAAACACCATGGCAATTGCCTTAAATTTATAAAAGTGCTATCATCTGAAATATTAGTCTACAAAATCAACACTATTCTACTTGAGAATTTAAAAATTGTTGAAATTCATGATAACCTTTTTCTTGAGTTACAGATTCATATGGCAACTTTTCAATGGGGAAATTTACATCCATAGCATCCATCAATGCCTTTGCATCACGAAGTTTATGTTGTTCATAAAGAATGTAGGCATTTTTATAATACACAAATCGATAATAATTCATCATACCTATAGCATCATCAGACTTGATTATATTTTCTTTTTCTACGCCATTTAAATTGAAAGATTTTATTGAAGTCAATACATTTTTATGATCTATGTTTTGAGTAGTTGTATCTTGAACGATTTGTTGTACCAAGCCTCTATCTTTTAAATGATTGCCTAAGTAAAGGTTATAACTTGAATCGGCTTGTAATGAAAAATATATCGCATGTGTAAAAAAATTGTTCTTGATAATATCTAATAACAATTGATCACCAACTAATATATATTCGTTTAAGTAAGTTGGTGGCAAGGTCCAAATTAAGTCTTTTTGAGATTTTTTTGGATCAACAATTTTTAATTCTTTGGTTTCCCAGTTGATGTAACTTAATGAGTCAATTTCATCATCCGAAAATGTAAGGTGAACTTTTTTGGCTTTCTTCAAATATTTAGGGTACCAAGAGGTATTTAATAAACTTACATCAATGACTGTGACATCAGTTCTATATTGTTCGATAGTTTGAAGATACCAACATGGAATGGTAATATTGTCTCCAGAAGTAATGATGAAAGCGTTTTTCTCGCATTGTTGTAACATATCTCTATTTAATTTCAACACTGGTTCGATAAAACCACCCCGACTTTTTCCTTGTTTGAATGCCCATGTTGCAGAATCTGCCTGAGCCCGATTTAGATAGGCCATGCCTAAACTACCCCAAATAGCACTTAGTTTGCTATAAGGATCAAGTACTATTTTTTCTCCAAGGTATTTTGGTTGAAGCATATTCACTTTTTCAAATTGCTCACTTGCTTTGAGTGTCAGTTCTTTGTTGATTGCACACATTGATTTACCGTCGTTCGAATTAGTTCGATCTAGACTATATCCTAAAAAGTATCTAAGTTCTGCATCTGTAGGATTTTCTTTCACTTGGTTGCTTAAAATTCTACAAGCTACGGTGTAATCTGGATTATCCTTGGTTGATTGAACAAAAAATTCAACCTTTCCACTGTCTGCACTTGGTTGAGCGCTTGTGCTAGATTGTGCATGCACTAATGTGCTAAAGAATGAAAATAACAAGGTTAGGAGCAGCCTATTTTTCATAGAAGGAATTAAAAATTAAATTTAGACAATTTACTCGCGGTATAAGTAAAATTTCTATCAGTTCGGGTAAGGGATAGAACGGAAATCCTATGCGCCTCGCATAGATTGCAGTGATAGCCCGGCCCCTGAGCCGATGACTTCAGCATAAGGTCGACACAAATATCAATTCGGCGAAAGGGGATACCCCCTAAAAAAATTACGACTATGCTTTTGTTTGCAAATTCAATCCGATTAAACCGGTCACTATCAGTAACAAAAAAAAGAGTTGATACATGTTTAAATTTTCTTTGAAGTAATACATACTAAATAGCGCTACTAAAACTGTACTACTTCCTGCCCAAATAGCATTGGCCCATCCCATAGGCAAGTTTTTTAAACCCATGGTAAGAAAAATAAAACTGACTAAATAACAAACAATAGCCATGGCAGCTTGCAACTTATTGGTGAATCCGTGACTCATTTTCATAAACACCACTGCAGCTGATTCGAAAAGTATGGTAAGTATTAAAAATAGATATGGTTTCATTTGAATTCAATTATTTGACAATAAAATGGGTATTGCCTAAGCTATTAAATTTAGTTGAAGCGGCCATGCTGTAAGCGCCGATATCAGTGGCCACCAAAATATCATTCAACTCAAGTTCAGGTAATGTGATGTGTGGTGTAACGATGTCTATGCTGTCGCAAGTAGGACCAAACAATGTGCATGGATAGGTTTGATGAACTTCATCACATAATTCACTTAGGGTAAATATAGGGTAGTTGGCTTTGTCGAATAAGATACCCGAAAAATTTCCATACACACCGTCATTTAAATAATAGCAAGGCCAATCTTCTCGATATGATTTACCAATCACTTTACAAAGCAATATGGCCGAATGGGCGGCAATAAATCTGCCAGGCTCTGCAATAATTTTGTACTCACTAAAATGCAGTTGTAAATACTCGTGTATGGGTGCAAAAAATTTTTTAGCCTCAATAGGTTGTTGATGATAATTGACCGGAAAACCACCACCAATATTGATCGTATCGAAATGAATATTGTATTTTTTTACTTGTTTGTAAAATAATTTGCAAGTTTCAAGTGCTTTAAGAAAAGGCTCTGGGCTCTCTGTTTGACTACCCACATGAAAACTTACTCCAATAATATTGAGACCTAAATTTTTTGCAAGCAATACTAAATACAAACCTTTTTTAGGAGCGATGCCAAACTTTGAAGATAAATCACATCGAGCTGCTGTATTAGGAAACGAAAATCGAATAAAAAGTTTAACTTTCTCTTTGTAAGGTTCCATCTTTTTAAGCTCCATTTCACTATCTACCACAAACGTAGTGATACCAAAGTCAATCGCATATTCGATATCTTTAATGGTTTTAAATGGATGCGTAAAAATACAACGCGAAGGATCAACACCAAGTTTCCTAACCATCTCAATTTCACCAATCGAAGCCAAATCAAATCCAGCGCCTTCTTGACGTAAAATTTCTACAACTTCTTCCAAAGGCAAAGCCTTGATCGCATAATGGTGAGTTACATTGGGTAAACTATTTCTTAGCAGTTGAAATTGCTTTCTGATTACCTGACTTGAAACTGCAAAAATGGGCTCATCCCTTGTTTCTGCTTGCAAAGAAAGTTCAATAAGATCAAAATGTTGATGCAAGCTTTCTTTTTTAGAGAGGATACTTTTTTTAAATTGTAAATCTGCGGCTAATTGGGCTATCATATTGAATGGTATTGATTATGATGCAAAATTAATAGGTCGGTATATCATTCAACTACGTAGTATTACCCGATTTGACTAGGTAATTTTACTTATTTTTTTGGACGGCACACAGGCTTTACACTGCAAGTCCGCTTCCGACTCGGCTACCATGATTCTAGTAACATGAAATTGGGTGAAGCCTCTCGGAATGCGGGCTTTTCGTTTCAATCCTTGCCGCAATACACCAAAATCTTGTTTACTTCATGTTTGAATCAACTATTCTATTAAACAATTGATTTCTATGTGGTTGATGAAGATGATTTATACGCATTTTATAAACAACGCAATAAAATAGCCTAGAAACTTATTAATATTGTGTTCAATAAAAAAGAATCGGATGATAAAACGAATACTAATAGGTCTTTCTGTGATGACCATGTGTCAAGTTGTCTTTGCTGGTGGTTTTAAAATTGGTCTTCAAGGATTGAAACAAAATGGGATGGGGCATACAGGGATAGGTTTTGCACAAGATGCAGCAACTATTTATTTCAACCCTGGTGGAATGCCTTTTACTCAAAGTCAAATCAATGGCGGACTCAATTTACTAATGCCTAGCATCAGCTTTTTAGACCATGCCACCAATAACCTTACCAATGCAACAAACCAAGTATTTACACCATTTTCACTGTATGGAAGTGCCAAACTAGCCCCTAGACTTCATATGGGTATTGGTGTATATACGCCTTTTGGTAGTGGTGTCATGTATCCGACAGATTGGAGCGGTAGGTATATCTTGAGTAAAATTAATTTGCAAGTAGTAAATATTCAGCCAACCATAGCATATAAAGTCACTGATGAAATTGGTATCGGCATAGGATATATCTTTTCAAATGGAAAAGTTCAACTCGAAAAAGATCTTCCACTTTCAAGCGGAAGTGACGAACAAATTGCACATGCCACTTTAGATGGGAAGGCACATGGAGCAGGTTTTAATGCAGGCATTTATTATCAACCTGATTTAAAAACCTCGTTTGGCATTACTTATCATTCAAAAATTGTGATGAAAGTAGAAGATGGCAATGCTACCTTCGACAATATTCCAACTGCGTTAGCCTCTAGTTTTCCTGCAAAAAATAAATTTACATCCGAATTGACCTTGCCTTCTGAACTCGGTATCGGCTATGCTTATCAAGTTACCCCAAAACTAAAAGCAGCATTTGATTTTAATTATAC
>JAGNOY010000072.1 GCA_017989935.1 Chitinophagaceae bacterium | reverse complement strand
CAATAAATATAAAATACCTCTATTGAATGTCCGCAAATATAATAGAAAAATGTAGTCTTCATAACGACAGGATCACTTAATATTACTTAAGCCATTCTCCTTCATTCAAGGACAACACTTGTCTTTTTTATAACAAAATATCTATTCTATTCAGTGATAGCAGCTTTTTTCATATCCGCAGCTAGAGCTTGCCCTAAATAAGATTCAATTCGAGCGTGCACAAAATAAATAACAGGAGTAATTAAAATAGCCACTACAAATTTATAGATATAATTTACTATACCGATGGCTAATACTTTAGACATAGACCAATCTTGACCTAATTTAAAGGCTATAAAAAGTACCACAAAACTATCCACTAATTGAGAAACTAAGGTAGAACCAGTCGAACGTAACCAAATACTTTTTTCCCCTGTTCTTAATTTTATTTGATGAAAAACGTATACATCTAAAACTTGCCCAATTAAAAAGGCCACAATAGATCCTATGATAATCCACATACCTTGACCAAATATTTGCGCAAAGGCCTTTTGTGTATCAGGAATTCCCTTTTCGGCATTTACTCCAACCCACCAATCCGCGGGTACAAGTTTAATGGCGCCAAAGGCTGAAAAAAATGCAAGGCTTATAAGTATCACAGTTAGATAAGATAAAAATTTCACGCCCTTCATTCCATAATATTCATTGATAATATCTGTCATTATAAATACAATGGGCCATAACAAGACCCCAGCAGTTAAATTAAATGAAAGCCCTTGTTCACCAAGTAATGAAAAGGTGATCGGATCAATGCCTAATGTTCTTTCCAAAGAAAATATTTTTCCACCAATAAATTCGGCCACGATCGCATTCGTACTAAACAGCCCAGCTAGAATAATAAAAAGCTTGACTGATTTATCTTTAAGTATTTGATGTATCATAAAAAATAAAGGTACAATAATATAAAGAATAGCCATAAACCTTCATCATATGACTTATAGTTTAAGGCTATTCTATGATCAATAAACACTACTCATCCATCTTCACAATTTTGGGTTGAAATGCACCGACCACATTTACCAATGCTGTTTGTGACTTCATCACAGTGCGAATATCTTTATAGGCATGCGGGGCTTCATCTAAACCTCCTCCTATCAAAGTTACGCCTGCATCTTTTAAAACCTTTTTAAGTTCAGTATGAGTAATGCTATTCTTTGCCTTTGTTCTACTCATCGTTCTTCCTGCACCATGCGAAGCAGAATTCAAAGATTCTATAATCCCATTGCCCGAAACGATATAACCTGGCGTTGTCATACTTCCCGGGATGATTCCTAAAACACCTTTACCCGCAGGGGTTGCACCCTTTCTATGCACAATCACTTCTTCTCCGTTCCACCATTCCTTCCACGCAAAATTGTGGTGATTTTCTACTATGGCTAGAGCTTTTTTATGCAATGCCTTACTAACCTTTTCATGAATCACATCATGACAAGCAGACGCATACTCACCTGCCAAATTCATCGCTATCCAGTATTCCATCCCTGCTTCATCATCCAATGAAAGCCAAGCTAAATTCTGCGCTTCACCTGGCAATTTTACTTTTTGCTTAGCAAGAGAAGTATAATGTTGAGCGATTGAAGCACCCATTCCTCTAGAACCTGAATGAGACAATAAGGCTACATAAGCTCCAGGAGCAAGATTTAATTCGTTTTCACTTGACTCAATGATTACACTACCAAATTCAACAAAGTGATTTCCACTGCCCGAAGTACCTAATTGTTTGCCTGCTTTACCTTGTAATGATTTCAACAAGGAGGTCGCTTTGAAATTCTTATGTTCCATAACCTCATGTTCGTATAGATTGGCGAATTCTCGACCACTACCAAACAAGGTATTTTCATGCAAAATCTTAGCATAGTATTTGTCGTTGCTATGAAGTTCTTTTGCTGGAAGATCATAAATACTTAAACACATTCTGCATCCGATGTCCACGCCAACCCCATAAGGAATTACTTCGTTTTTAGTGGCTAAAACACCACCAATTGGAAGTCCATAACCAGCATGGGCATCTGGCATTAATGACCCAGCTATGGCAATCGGCAATTTACTGGCCTGATACATTTGATTCATGGCTTGTTCTTCAATATACTCTCGCCCAAACACTGAAAATGGAATTCCTTTTTCAAGCAAAGCAACATGATTCGGCAAAATTGCTGGCTGTGGCTTTAGCTTCTCAGCAATTTTACACAAACAATCATCTTCATAATAATCTTCAGGCTTCTCTAATACATTCAACAAAATAGCTCTAGCCTCTTCACTAGGTAAATGCTTATAGTTTCTCATCATCACTTCCATGGCTACAGGAATGACAGGCGAGGATGGATAACCTAATTCTCTTAATTCTTTGGCTGTTATTTTTAATTTTTTCATTATTCACTTTTTAATTAACTAATTCAGTCTCAAACTTTCTGAATCCAATTGAAGTTTTTGAATAATCATTGGTAAATGATTTTTCGTCTTGATTATATACTTCACTTAAAGTCATAGGCCCTAGAATGGTTTTGTCTTGTTTTAAATTAGTTGATAATGCTTGCGCCTTTTCTATTGTCAATTTACCAAATTCATATTTGGCAATCAATCTACCTTTGCGCAACAAGGCACTATCTACTTTCGAAATCGAAGTGTTGAATGTACAAATCAATTGAACATTTAAGAAGTCGGACAAAAGCCCATCACTGATATTCAATAAATTTGACACACTCGAATCACCTGTAATGCTTCTATCCATGATGATGTTTTCAGCATCCTCAATAATCACTATCGAATCTGGATTATCAATCAGAATATTTACAAAATCAGGATCTGTAATATGGCTTGCTACACCAGGTGGCAAGAAGAGCATTTTTTTCTTAACACGACCTACAAGATTTCTGATATAGGTTGTTTTTCCTGTACCTGGTAATCCGTGCAATAAAATAATGCCTTTATCCTTTTGGGTATTGAGTCGTTTACAAATTAATTGATCTATCTCTATAAAATCATCATTATACATGAGTCCGATATTAAGTGTTGTTTTTTTCACCTCCATGGTTGTGAGTTCTAAACCATGCCGCCCTCTTGTAATCAAATTGATTTCAAATTCCTTTTTACGTTCCCTGCATCTACATTTTTGTAAAAGCTTGGTCGTCGCATCGATATATGGGTTGTCTAATTCAAGTGTATTGAGATCGCACAATGTAGGCTCAAAGCCAATTACCGTATGATCCTTCATCACAAAAATGCAATCATCAATAGTATAGGTTCGCTTATTCGAGTACATTTCTTTGCGCATAAATTTGCAAATAATATCCTCTTTAAATTTATCCTCAAAGAGCCTAATTGCTTTCTCATAATCCACTTGATAAACAACATGGCTCTGTGGCATAGCCTTGTTGAGTGCTACAAACACCATTTTGTTACTCACTTTCCCGTCCGCAAACATTGATTTTAGTTCACTGATCGAGTTTATATTTAAATTGTTCATTTTTTTTCTTTTTAGTTTCTGATGTAATACCTAAATTTTTCGTACGATAAAATTCGTTGTGCTTGAATAAAATGTTCAGCGGGGTGTTCGATATGCCGAACAAATTCCTGCTTACTTTCTTTAAACTGCTTTTCAAATTTTGCTGTGTTGTTTTGTTGCACCAAATACATGACGACTCGTACAATCATCACAAGAAGTGCTATTGATATGTGTATCATACTTGGAGTTTTTTATCATGGTGATTTATATTTTTTACTTCAGGGCTATCCAACTCAAACATGACAAAAAAATGCCCGAAGAATTTATCCTCGGGCATGTTCTAGAAATATACTCATTTCTATTAATTCCTTAATGGATAAAACTGTTTAGCCTTTGACTTATCATTTGTACTATGAATGATTAGCAATTGTTGTTTTGTATACATGGCATATAATTAAAAAAGCCCCGACTTAGTCAGGGCTTTTATCGAAAATTATTTTTAATTAAAATAAACTCAATATTCTCCCCGACACTGAAACACGAACCTCTAGTCCGTTGTAACAAGCGCTTGTATGAATAAATAGTTGTTTCACTTTTTTTGTTTTTGTGGATGCAAATGTAAAATCATTTTATTTGTTTTCGCAAATTTATTTTTATCAACCCAAAATTAATTTCACAACTGCAGTTTTTAATTAATTAATTTCTATTTTGCATCAAACAATTTTTATGAAATACTTCTTATCCTTTTTATTTATTTTTTTATCTACACAATTTACGAAAGCTCAGCAAGCAGATGATGTGCTTGGACAATGGAAAAATGGAGAGGGCACAGGTATCATTGAAGTGTACAAAACAACTTCAGGACATTATGCGGGTAAAATTATTTGGCTCAAAGAACCTATTGATCCTGATACAGGCAACCCTAAATTAGACAAACACAATTCAGATGCATCAAAGAAAAATCAACCAGTGTTAGGCATGGTAAACCTTAAAGCATTCAAGTTTAATGAAAAAGAAAAAATTTGGGAGAACGGAAAAATTTACGACCCTAAAAATGGAAAAGAATATTCTTGTAAAATGGAATTAACGAATACGAATTCTTTAAAAGTCAGGGGCTATATAGGCATTTCTCTTTTAGGTCGGACAGATAATTGGACAAGACAAGCTAAAAAATAAAAGAATGATATAAGTTTTATTCGACCACTTCAACTTGACAATAAGATGAAAACACAAATACTTTCAGCCAATCAATACATCGAACAATTCTCTGAAGAAATTCAAATATTACTAAGACAAGTCCAAACTGCAATTCAATCAAAAGCACCTGAAGCTATCGAATCAATTTCGTATGGGATGGTAGCCTATAAATTTCAAAATAAGCCTTTGGTATATTTTGCAGGATATAAAAATCATATTGGATTTTATGCCACGCCTAATGGCCATACTGAATTTGAAAAGGAACTTTCAATCTATAAACAAGGTAAAGGATCGGTTCAGTTTCCCTTAGACAAACCTTTGCCACTGGCATTAATAAAGCGAATTGTAGCTTTTAGGTTAAAATCAATCAAAGAAAAAACAACCTAGTATCTTACTGAAGGTTGGCGAACATTATATACACAATCCACCACAAACACTTATTACTTGACCTGTGATGTAATTACCCATATCAGAAGCCAAAAACAAGGCTGTATTAGCAATGTCTTCTGCAGTTGCAAATCGCCCTAACGGAATACCTGCTTTGTACTTTTCGGCGCCTTCACCATCTTGCAAATAAGCCGTCATATCTGTTTCAACAAAACCTGGTGCAATGGCATTACATCTAATATTTCTACTACCTATTTCTTTAGCGATTGATTTCGAAAATCCAATCACGCCTGCCTTACTGGCGGCATAACTACTTTGACCTGCATTACCCATCTCACCAATCACAGAACTCATATTGATAATACTTCCAGACTTAGCTTTCATCATCGGACGCATCACTTGCTTAGTCATATTAAATACCGATTTCAAATTAATAGCCATCACATCATCCCATTGCTCTTCAGTCATGCGCAACAACAAATTATCTTTCGATATTCCAGCATTGTTTACGCAAATATCCACTGTGCCGAAATCTTTTACCACCTCAGCGACTAAAGTTTCACAATCAGCAAAATTTCCCGCATTACTTTGATAAGCTTTTGCTTTAACACCCAACGCAATACACTTCTCTACCAAAACTGCACTGCGCGAAGCACTACTTTCACTAATATAAGTAAACGCCACATGACATCCTTGAGTCGCAAATTTCAATACAATCGCTTCGCCTATTCCTCTGCTACCTCCTGTTACAATGGCCACTTTATTGTCTAGTAATTTCATATAATATGATTAATAATTCTTAGAATACTTTTTGGGGTTCTTCATTTCAAATTCCTGCACAAAATAGCACATCATTTTCAATTATTTTAGTCTTTATATTTCAACTTCAGTTTTAAGAAAAACCCTTTATAATTCATACTTAATCTTAAAAATAAATTTCTCTATTTGGGCGGTACCCGGGCTTTTCGCTCCAAGTCCTCTTCCGAATCGGCTTTGATGAGTCAAGCAATTTTCAAGTGCCGTGTAGCCTCTCGGAATGCGGGCTTTACTCTTCAATCCCTACCGCAATACAACTTCCATCACAAATCGTGTATAGTATCCTTAACGTTGACTAAGCAAAGCAATTCTGTTTCCTTCAGTATCTACCAAAAATGCATAATAGCCAGTTTCTTGCGAAATCAATGTTTTGGGCACAATAATTCTTCCGCCTGCTTGCACCGCTCTATCCAATACAAGATTCAAATCAGGATTTGCATTTAAATATATTAGAGATCCTGCACCACTTGGAATATAACCTTCACCATAACAAATTGCGCCACTTACGCCTAATCCATCATTCGGGAAAAAGGCCATTTGATAACCAGACATCTCAGTTACATCCATTTCAAATTCAAAAATGGTTTCATAAAATTTCTTCGCTCTTGCAAAATCACTAACAGGAATCTCAAACCAATTTATCATATGTCTTTCTCCCATAGAGGCAATATTTTGCTAAAAATACAAATTCCAAGCAATACAACAAGATTTGACGCAAAAAATTGATATACAACATCGATGCAAAAGCAGAAAATAAATAAGCTAATTTAAAAAGTACAGTGTGCGTATCCGAGATTTCATACTTGAAAATGGCTTCTTAATTCGTTCTTGTATTTGAATTGACTTAGCCGGAATGAATGAAATTTTATATTCCTTTGAGCTTAAAAAACCAAGATCACGAGTTTCCATATAAACATTTTTTACCACGTCTCCCGCTGTGGATCGTGTAATTGAAATTTTTTGCGTCAAATTTTCTGGGTTCAAGGAAGTAAATACTAAAGTCAATGAAGCTGAAATTGTATCGGAAGTCACACTAATACTATAATGCTTATCTAATTCTTTTTTACTGATATCTGCATCTAAAAACGGCTGATTCCATTCTTGCCAATTTACTTTCGATACGGGCAAATAGGTAGTATCATTTTTTTTATCACCCCTATTAACCTGCATCACAGTATAAGGCTCCTTCTCATAAGGTTGCATATATTGTTCAAACAACTTATGATTGTTTGGATAGTTATTCACTGATTCACCTCCAAATTCCTGTTCTTGCATTGTACAGGAATTCATGAGTATGCATGCAAATAAACAAGTTACTCCATGCAGCTTGCCAATCATTTGCTTTTTAAAAATACTTTTCATGGCTTACTCATTTTTTCGTTTTTCTTCTTAAGATTCATCTAACTTTTAACTTTATATTGAAGCTGTTTTAACAACTCGATTACTCTTAACTTATAATCACCTTGCACAATAATTTGACCGTCTTTAACTGATCCGCCAGTACCACATTTAGTTTTTAATATCTTACCCAATTGAATCAAATCATCTTCTTTACCAATAAATCCTTCTACCAAAGTCACCACTTTGCCTGCACGTTGCTTTGTATCAAGCTTTACACGTAATAATTGAGAAGATGGAGCTAAGGTATCCACTTCTTCAATGGATTCCTCCTGAACTAAGTTTGAATGCGTTGAATAGACTATCCCTCCTGTAAATATTTTTTGCTTACTCATAATCATCAAATTTTTTCGATTGTCTTAGGTACTATTAATGAAAGTGATTTTGGATGCACTTCAATTAAGCAAGTACCGTCACAACTATGCGAATCACCATCTGTTTGAAAATAATGTAGATTGTTGCTTTGTATTCGTATAGACGCAGTACGAAGATACAAGCAGTTTTTGTTATTAGAAAGTCTCTTATGCCACCCATCCCAAACAAACTTAAAACCGTTTAAAAAATTGATAGATTTCACCAAGATCATATCTAACATACCATCTTGCAAAGTGGCTTCAGGGGCTATTTCAAAGCCATATCCAAATTCTTTACCATTAGCCACATTCAGAAAAAAGGCCTTTTCTGTAAAGGTTTTACCCCCTGATTCAATTTGATAATTAGCTGACTTATAAGTAAAATAATGCTGGACAACTTTTAACATATACATTTTAAGCCCTCGGCTTTTTGTTTCCTTGATAGCCTGGCAAACTATAGCATCAAATCCAACACCGGCATTGCTTATAAAATAAATATCATTGGCCTTTCCTAAATCTATTTTCTCCGGGCGTCCAGACGTAATCAATTTCACTGCTTGCTCAATCTCTAAAGGTATTTGACAATGTCGCGCCAAACCATTCCCCGACCCAGTGGGTACA
>JAGNOY010000071.1 GCA_017989935.1 Chitinophagaceae bacterium | reverse complement strand
ATTCGGCGGTGGCGTATTAATGATGGATAAATCTCTCGCACCCATTAAAGAAAATTGCAAGGTTCGTGGAATCGGGGTGGCGGTTAAGGTTAAGGTGTCAACATTTGATTTGATAGCCCTGATTTTTTCTTTAGCAGCCACACCAAATTTTTGTTCTTCATCTATAATCAAAATACCTAAGTCTTTGAAAACAACATCCTTACTCAATAAAGCATGGGTGCCAATGATAATATCAATTTTACCTTCTGTGAGCTTTTGAAATGTGAGCTTTTTTTCTTTGCTTGATTTAAATCGATTGATAAAATCCACTGTGCAAGGAAAATCTTTCAGTCTTTCTTTGATATTTTGGTAATGCTGATAAGCCAAAATTGTTGTTGGAACAAGTATAGCAGCTTGTTTGCCATCTGTAGCGCATTTAAATGCTGCACGAATAGCCACTTCTGTTTTTCCAAAACCGACATCGCCGCAAACAAGTCTGTCCATGGGCGATTCGCTTTCCATGTCTTTTTTTACATCCGCTGTAGCTTTGCTTTGATCTGGCGTATCTTCATAAATAAATGAAGCTTCGAGTTCGGTTTGTAAATACGAATCTGGTGCAAAAGAAAAACCTCTAGATGCTTTTCTTTCAGCATATAATTTTATCAAGTCGGTGGCAATATCCTTGACTTGTTTTTTTGTTTTTGATTTTAATTTTTCCCATACCCCGCTACCAATTTTATGTAATTTAGGCTCAGCGCCTTCCTTGCCAGAGTATCTAGTGATTTTATGGAGTGAATTAATATTTACATAAAGCACATCATTGTCTTTATACAAAATTCTAACTGCTTCTTGCATTTGTCCATTCACATCAATTTTTTGCAAACCACTATAGCGGCCAACACCATGATCGATATGGGCTACAAAATCGCCAGGTTGTAATTCTCGTAAGGCTCTTAGACTTATAGCTTTTCCTTGACTATAAGCCTGCTTCATTTTGTATTTGTGGTAGCGCTGAAAGATTTGATGATCTGTGTAACAAACTATTTTGGTTTCCTGATCAATAAAACCTTGAGATATGGAAACAGGAATCGGGGTGAAAAGTAAATTCGCTTTTAAATCTTGAAAAATGCTCCTAAGTCTTTCGAGTTGTTTCGGATTTTCGGAAAAAATAAAAATAGAAAAATGTTCAGCGCTTCTATCATGTAAATCTTTAATCAGTAAATCAAAGTTTCTATTGAACGAAGGTTGTTCTTTTGTTTGAAGCGAATAAGTTTTAGAGAGCGGACAAGCTAACATTTCATCGGCGAAACCTTTTCCGAATTCAATCAATTTTTTTTGCTGAAAAAAATGAATAATTTCCTCGGCAGTGCAAAAATCTTCTTTGGAGATTTCAATATCTCTGTCTTCAAGATCAGTGTAGCCTAGTTTCTCTTTAGATTGAATATACTGATGTAACTTATGAATTCGCTCTAGCATAAATTCAGCATCATGAATCCAAATGATGGTATTTTCTGGTATAAACTCAAACAAACTTGTTTTGTCGGGCGAATCAAACTGGGTTTCAATATTTGGGATGATAGTGACTTGTAGTAATTTTCTTTCAGACAGTTGTGTTTCTGGATTAAAAATTCGTATGGTGTCTACTTCATCGTCAAATAATTCTACTCGATATGGATGTTCATTGCCGAAAGAGTAAATATCGAT
This sequence comes from Chitinophagaceae bacterium, assembly GCA_017989935.1. Classification (GTDB taxonomy): domain Bacteria; phylum Bacteroidota; class Bacteroidia; order Chitinophagales; family Chitinophagaceae; genus OLB11. Next base: position 6,663 of record JAGNOY010000071.1, on the reverse strand, counting down.
AATGCCTCCACGAATGGCGAATTGCCCAGGCTCATACACAAAATCTACTTTATGGAATCCCATTTCTACTAAAAAATCAAACAAGAAAGGTGTGTCTAGTTTTTGATTTTGTTTGATGAAAATGGTGTTTTTGGCAAAGGTGTTGGTATTCACTACTTTTTCTACGATGGCTTCTGGGTAGGTAACCAACACTTTTCTATGGGCATTTTCCTGATTGAGTTTCATCAAGGACTCTGCTCTTAGCATCACATGGCTGCTATTGAGTTCGCCAATTTGTCCTGTTTTTTTATACGAATCAGGAAAGAGGCAAATGTCAAGGGCTTCGCTGATGGTTTCAAAATCATTATGAAAGTAGGCGGCACTTTCCTTATCGTCGAGAATAAAAATGTGATTAAAATCTATTTGCTTAAATACAGCTGAAGCGAAAAAAGCAAGCGCGGAACCTTGTACCTTCTCAAGTTTAATGAGCTTAGGTCCAGCTTGCAAGAGTTCACTAACAAGAGGTTGTAAGGAAGGATGTTGCGTGTATACCTGTTGTAAATAAGCCAGATTCATAAGGTGTGCGAAGTTAAAGTAAACAAGGCGTTTGACCGAATGAAAATTTTGCCATGAATGATTTAATTATGTGAGGGGATAATTTCATTTGATTATGAAGGCATGAGGTAGATACGAAACTTGTACTGCGGCAGCGATAGTAGTGGAAAGCCCGCATTCCGTCTCGTTCTTAAAAACGAGACGGAAGCGGACTTGGAACGAATAGCGCGTGTGCCGCCCAAAGGAAAAAAAAGAAGATTAAATTGACTATCAAGTGAAGGTAAAGAAGCAAGTTGAATCATGTAGATTTGCTATTCTATAAAACAAGTATTGGAAGACGCAAAAAAAATACTAACGCAATATTGGGGCTTCAATGAATTTAGGCCTTTGCAAGAAGATATTGTGAAGCAGGTGATTGAAGGGAAAGATACCTTGGTAATTTTGCCTACTGGAGGTGGTAAATCCCTATGCTATCAATTACCTGCAATTATGATGGGCGGTCTTTGTTTGGTGATTACGCCCTTGATAGCTTTGATGAAAGATCAATGTCAATCTTTGCAGAAGAAGGGACTTGCAGCCGCATATATTTCAGCGGGTATGGATAAAGAAGATGTGGAGGATGTGTATATACAATGTTTGCATGGAAAATTAAATTTTTTGTATATCTCACCTGAACGATTGCGTAGTGAACTATTTATTGACTATTTGCAAGATTGGCCTGTATCACTGATTGCTGTGGATGAGGCACATTGTATTTCGCAATGGGGCTTTGATTTTAGGCCCGCCTATTTGAAAATTGCAGCCATTAGAGATTATGTAAAAGAGGTGACCTTTATTGCCTTAACTGCCAGTGCAACACCTAAAGTCAAGGAAGATATTATTCAGTTTTTAGCTTTAAAAGAGCCCAAGGTTTTTTTCTCTACTTTTTTTCGAGAGAATTTATCGATATCATGTTTTAATACTGAAAATAAAATACAACGCACCATAGAAATACTTAGTAAGATTAATGGAAGCAGTATTGTGTATTGTCGGAGCAGAAAAAGAACTGTTGAATTATCAAAGGCCTTGAATTTAGCTGGATTGAATACTGATTATTTTCATGCAGGGTTAGATTTGAACAAGCGAAATGAGAAGCAAGATGCTTGGTTGAATAATCAAGTGCAAACAATAGTTTGTACCAATGCATTTGGTATGGGGATTGATAAGCCAGATGTAAGAGTTGTAATCCATTATGATTTGCCTGATACACCGGAGGCATTTTACCAAGAAGCAGGAAGGGCAGGCAGAGACGGACAAAAATCTTATGCGGTTTTGTTGTATCAGCAGATTGATTTACATGACTTGCAACAAGGTATCGAATTGAAGCATCCTTCTGTATCGAAAATTAGGGATATTTATGAGAGTTTGGCCTTTTATTTAAGTATGGCATTGGGTGATGGAATGGAAGAAACTTATGACTTTGATTTGGTTGGTTTTGTGAGGAATTTTGAACTGAATATGATAGAAGCTTTGAGTACGATTAAGTTACTTGAGCAACAAGAAATTTTGCAATACAATGATAGTGTGTTTCATCCATCAACCGTGCAAGTTATTTGCAGTAGAGAATATGCCGATAGTTTAGAAACACAGCAACCTGATTTGGATGAGGTATTTAAAACATTATTGAGAATGTATGGAGGTGTATGGCATTATCAAACAAGGATAAATGAATTTGATATGGCTACTGCCTTGAATGTAAGTAAGAGTTATATCGAATTTAATTTAGGTAAATTAGCACAATGTGGCGTGATAGATTATATACAAGTAAATGAAAGGCCAGCGATCTATTTTCTTCAACAAAGAGTACCTAAACGAATGTTAGCCTTAAACACAAATTTTTTGCAAGAACTTAAAAGTGGGTATGAAACACGAGTGGCATTTATGTTGAATTTTGTACAATCAAATTCGGCTTGTAAATTTCAACAGCTCATGCAATATTTTGGAGAGAACTCACAAAAGAAATGTGGCAAATGCGATTTTTGTTTGTCGAGTTTGAAAAAAAAGGGCGCAAAAGAATTCGATGACTTGAAAAATACTATTTTGCAGGAATTAAAAGAGAGAAATTTCATTGATCAAACTGAATTTGTTGCTCGATATGATACCATTAGTAGGCAGTATGTTCAAGAGGTGATTAGGTTTATGCTCGAAGAAGGCATGATTCGAATGAATGATGTTGGCGAATTAATTAAATGAAGATGAATAAAATAAAGTTTGGAATTATTGGGTATGGTAATATCGGTAAAAGGCATGCACAACATATAATTAAACATCCTGAGGCCATATTAACTTCGATTTGCGAGGTAGCTGGATTTGAATTTGAGGAAGAATTGCCTCCTACGATAAAGCGTTATGATCGTATTGAAGACATGCTGCAAGAAGGGGAGATAGATGTGGTGAATGTTTGTACACCTAATTATCTGCATCATCCACATACTTTAATGAGTTTAGAAGCTGGTAAACATGTTGTTTGTGAAAAACCTATGGCCATAAGCAGTGAGGAGTGCGAGGTTATGATTCAAAAAGCTAATCAGGTAAATAAAACAATTTTTGTTGTGAAGCAAAATAGGTATAATGCGCCTGTGCAGCAAGTCCGAAATTTGTTGATGAATCAGCAGTTAGGCAAGGTATTTATGGTTCAAGTGAATTGTTTTTGGAATAGAAATGAATACTATTATCAAGAGAGTTCTTGGAGAGGCAAAAAGAAATTAGATGGAGGGTGTTTATTTACGCAGTTCAGTCATTTTGTAGATATTTTATTTTATTTGTTTGGTGAAATAAGTTCATGTCAAGGGGTGATGAATAATTATAATCATCCATATACAGAAGTAGAAGATAGCGGTAGTTTTATCATGCAAACGAAGGATGGGGTGATGGTAAACTTTAATTTTTCGACATGTAGTTATGAAAGAAATATGGAAGGTGCGATCACAATTTTAGCGGAGCATGGAACCATCAAAATTGGAGGGCAATATTTGAATACAATAGAATATCAACATATTAAAAATGTGGTACTTCCAGCAATTAATATTCAGGCCAAATCGAATGATTATGGAAGGTATCAAGGCAGTATGAGTAATCATGATTTGGTGATTGATAATGTGGTACAAACGTTGAGGGGCAAGGCTGAAGTGATGACAAATGCAAGTGAAGGAAAGAAGGTAATTGATATTATAGAATTAATGTATATGAAAAATAACAATATATAATTAATTTATATATAGATTAAAGTGAATTGTAATAATTTGTATATAGATTTTATTGGCACACAAATTGTTTACATCAAGTATGTAAAACAATTTGAAAATGAAAAACTCACTACTACTACTACTACTTACCCTCTTATTTATTTTTAATCTTGGAATGGCTTTTGAATCAAAAGCACAAGAAGAACATCGTGAATGTGGCTCTTCATCGCATTATAATGACATGATGAACGATGCCACCTTTTCTGCGAATAGAGTCTTGATTGAACAACAAACACAACTTGCTTTAAGTCAGCCTGGCAAACATGTACGTTTAATCAAAACAATACCTGTTGTAGTACATGTGATTTATAATACAACATCACAAAATATAAGTGATGCTCAAATAAATTCTCAAATTGCTGTATTAAACGCAGACTTCAGAAAATTAAATGCCGATTTCGCCAATGCACCAGCTGCCTTTGCTGCCTTAGGTGCAGATTGCGAATTGCAATTTGTTTTAGCACAACGTGATCCAAATGGCAATGCCACTAACGGTATTACTAGAACCTATAGCACTAATACTTCATGGAGTGTAAATGATCAAATGAAATTTAATTCAAATGGAGGCGCTGATGCATGGCCTGCAGCAAGTTACTTGAATATTTGGGTTTGTAAATTGAGTGGAAGTATTTTAGGATATGCTCAATTTCCAGGTGGAAACGCCTCTACAGATGGTGTAGTGATTACCACTAAAGCTTTTGGTACCATTCCAGGTTCTGGTCTTTCACCTGTATATAATAAAGGCAGAACAGCTACACATGAAATCGGGCATTGGTTAAATTTATTTCATATTTGGGGTGATGACGGAACAAGTTGTAATGGTACAGATTTGGTAAATGACACACCGAATCAAGGGGGGGCTAATTTTGGATGTCCAACCTTTCCTCACTTGTCTTGTTCAGGCGATGCAAACGGCGATATGTTTATGAATTATATGGATTATAGCAATGATGCATGTATGAATATGTTTACGTTGGGACAAAAAGATAGAGTAGATGCGTTATTTATGCCGGGTGGTGCTAGAAATTCTTTGCTAAATTCAATGGGTGCTTTTCCTCCTGCCCCACCAGTTTGTGATGTGCCAAATAATTTAAACGTAACAAATATAACAGAAACAAGTGCTACCTTAAATTGGTCAATCAGTGCAGGTTCAATTAGTTATAATGTTGAGTATAAGCAAGCAAGTGAAACAACTTGGACAGTTATGAATGTGGCTTCAAATACACTTGAATTGACTGGCTTATTAAGTAATACCATTTATGAATTTAGAATTGCAACAGTGTGTAATTCAGGTATAAGTGCATTGAGCAATACAGCTAATTTTAGCACATTAGCTCCGCCTCCACCACCACCTGTTTGTACAAATAATTACGAGCCTAATAATTCCCCAATCGATGCAACACCCGTATTGTTTGGTCAAGCTATGAATTCGCAAATTGCAACCGTAGGTGATATTGATTATTATAGATTTATGACAACAAATGCCGAACCAAAGTTTAAAATTGATTTGACTAACTTGCCAGACGATTACGATTTAAAATTATATACATCAAGAGGCAGATTATTAGCATCTTCCTCTAATGGATCTTTAACATCAGAATCTATAACTTATAATATGTCTAGTTCTTCTGCTATGTATTTGATTGCAGTCTCTGGATATAACGGTGCCATGTCTGCGAATGCTTGTTATGAATTATCTGTTCAATTAAGTGCTAATAATCTCAGATCAGATGAGACTTCAAGTGACATTAGCAAACCAGAAATTATTACATATCCAAACCCTGTTCAAAGTGAATTAAATGCTACGCTCTATTTAGCAGATCAACAAGATGTTCATGTTAAAATTTATAATGGCATGGGGCAAGTCGTAGTGAGTAAGGATATGCCAGGAGTTCAAGGTCATAATTCATTTGAATTGAATACTTCAGGTTTAGCGAATGGATTCTATCTTCTAGAATTAAACACATCCGCAGAAACAAAAATGCAAAAATTTGTAATCGCACATTAATTGATTAATGCCATCAACTTTCATTTCAAAGAATAGTGTCTTTGACATATAATGTTTAAGTACTTTATTGATTTAATAAAATCAATCCTTTAAAGAGACCATGCTTGCGGTCTCTTTTTTTATTTAAGTTCACTCAACTTAAAAATATCTTTTGGTTTAATACCCTTCTCGGTTTGTTGTAAGGTACAACATTCATTTTTTGAATCATGTTCGAAAAATAAAATCCAATCTTGATCAACTGCTTCTTGTAACAAACTTGCTTTTTCATTCAAGGTATCTAAAGGGCGCATATCATACCCCATAACCCATGGCAATGAAATGTGTGCCAGTGAAGGTATTAAATCTGCACAATATAATATTTTGGTGTTTTTATATTGAATCAAGGGTAGCATCATGGATTCTGTATGACCTTGAACCACACGAATATCCATTTGATCTAACAAGCCACTTTTTTCTTCAATACCAGTAAATTTTAATTGACCAGATTGTTCGATAGGAAAAATGTTTTCTTTTAAAAATGAGGCTTTTTCTCTTGCATTCGGATGGAGGGCCGAATGCCAATGTGTTTGGTTGCTCCAGTAGGTAGCATTGCTAAATGCAGGTAACAAATTGTCTCCAACTTTTTTAATGGCGCCTCCGCAATGGTCAAAATGCAAATGAGTAAGAAAAACATCTGTGATATCAGATGTATTTAAAACTAAGGCAGCTAATGATTTCTCTACTTTGTCATCTCAATGAGGCTGAAAATGGTTAAAGAATTTTTCGTCTTGTTTGTTTCCCATGCCTGTGTCTATCAAAATTAATTTGTTTCCTTCTTCTATAAGCAAACAGCGCATT
>JAGNOY010000070.1:2513-8463 GCA_017989935.1 Chitinophagaceae bacterium | reverse complement strand
GCCATAAGCACCATAAAAAAGCTCCACCAACCTGTGACTAACATATTTTCAAATAAAGGCTTAGATAAATCAGCTAACACAATTAATTGTGGAACGACAAGTGGAAAACCTAAAATAGCAATCAACGCAGAATTTCCACCTGCCTTGCTTGCGATAGCCGCCAACATGGTAAAGAGTAAAGATAAACTCATGCCGCCAGTAATGACTACCAATAAAAATTGATTGATATGTAAACAAGGATTGCCTAATAAAACCACGAAAAGAAAGAAAGCCATTAAGCTCATGACAAGCATTAAAAAGAGGTTGTAAACAAGCTTAGATATGATGATATCTCTTGGATGATGAATGGTATAATAATATAAATTTCGTTGTTTGGGTTCTTGTAAAAAACTTTTGGCCACGGCATTTACACAGATGAATAACAGAATTAACCAAAACAATGTATTCCAAACACCCGGCTCAGGGCTTTCTGTAAGCATATTGATCGTGAAGACAGTGCTAACTAAATAAAGGAGCAAGCCATATAAAGAATATTTTTGCCTCCATTCTAGAAGCAAATCTTTTTTCAAAATACTATATACGCGTTGTACTAAATTCAAAGGGTTGCAATTTATTTCCAACTAGGTTTGAACTCTTTGCGATACTTTTCGAAAGATGTAGTTTTTTGTTTGTCTTCTGCTATAAAATGGAAAATCATTTCCATGTCTGATAGTTCAAGATAGCCTGCAACAGGTATTGGGTCTCTGAAACCTTCTTGAAAAAAAATACTTGTCGGATAGCTGAGTTGTCCATTCATCCATTCGTCGGCTAAGGCATGTGTTTTAGATTTGGGTAAAGATTTATATGTTTTCCCTTTAAAAGTGATGGCTTTTTTTTGTTCGGCATTAAATCGAATACAATAAAAATGTTCGTTGGCATAAGCAACCACATTTGGATTAGTTAAGGTGTTTTTGTCCATGGTCTTGCACCAGCCGCACCAATCTGTATACATATCTACATACACTTTTTTAGGTGCTGTTTTCATTTTTTCTTCTACTTCTTCAATGCTCATCCAATGAATACTTGCTTTTGTTTTAGGAGCTACTTTCTTCTTCGCATCTTTTGCTTGAGCCAAATAAAATATGCCTAAGATGGCAATGAGTATAATAGGGTATTTGAATTTGCTATTCATTTTAGATATATTGGACGTTACTTTTGTATCTTCAACTTTGAAGGGGCGAAAATACTCACAATTTGGATATGAGAAAAATAGTAATTGGAATAACGGGTGCATCGGGTGCTATTTATGCTAAAGTATTGTTGGAAAAACTTAGTAAAATAGAGGGATTGGAATTAGCTATGGTCATGAGCGAGAATGCAAAGGATGTGTGGAAATACGAATTAGGCAATGAATCATATCTGCAGGATACCATAAAAGTATATGATGTAAAAGACTATTTTGCCCCATTTGCCAGTGGGAGTAGTTCGTTTGAAGCTTTGGTAATTATACCTTGTAGCATGGGTACTTTGGGGCGAATTGCCCATGGGGTAAGTGATAATTTAATTTCTCGTGCTGCCGATGTGATGTTGAAAGAGCGACGCAAACTCATTTGTGTGGTGCGTGATACACCTTATAATTTAATACATCTTCAAAATATGAAAACAGTGACCGAAGCTGGCGGCATTATTTGTCCGGCCTCGCCCTCGTTTTATAGTTTGCCCAAAAATTTCGATGAGTTAGCTGCTACAGTGGTGGATCGCGTAATAGGATTATTAGGGATCGATATTCAAACTTATCGTTGGAGCGAGTAATATATTTTGGGCAGCACACACGCTTTTTGCTGCAAGTCCGTTTGCTCATGGGCAAGATATTCGGTATTCCAAAATTAGTTTAGTTGGCCCATGTGCAATCCGGGCTTTCCGCGTCAATCGTTGCCGCAATACAATCTTGGACTTAAAATCTTTATGTCGTAAATTAACTCATTGTGTTGTCATAATTATTTCAATAAGTTGCACTTAAATTATTGTGTTAGTTGGTTTGGTCATCTTGAATGGCCCTCTCAGTTTTTGAGGTAACATAAACAAAGCAAAAAAAGGAAGATTTGGCAATTAGAAAGTATTCAAAGCCAATGTCATTTGTAATGATTTTAGCTTGAGTTTGTTTAAGTAATAGTAGTATGTGAAATGAAGTTAGCAAGGTTTTAAGCTTTTCGAACGCATGCTTTGCTGAATTCTATATAATACCTTACTTCAAATCTAGGTATCTACATTCAACTTGTTTGACTTGGGATGCTTCATTCAAGCTGCATTTTGGCATTGAATTTGTAGCGATGTGCCAATAAGATACAATTTTTTCTTCACCTAAAATTTATTTATGATAAAATATTCACACAAACTGCTATTGTTGGTCCTATTTCTGATAGGTTTTTCCCAATTGTCGCAAGCACAATATGCGCCAACAGATGATTTTGATGGAGATGGCATTATAAATTCTATTGATATAGATGATGACAATGATGGAATCCTAGATGCAACAGAATCCGTTTGTGGTGCGTTGCCTTTGAAGTCGAGTATGACTGTGACGTCCGATATTGGCACTGGTGGTGGTATATTAGCCAATGTTTTGGATGGTACAAACACCAACAATTACTTTTATGCCAATAATGCAACTTGCGTCAATAAAAACCTATTTGAATTTACGTTTCCTCAAGCAGTTAATCTGACTGGGATTGAAATTGCAACAAGTACCGCAAATTCATTTTTAAGAAATACAGTTACATACCGTGTTGAAGGTTGGGATGGTTCGTCATATATTGATTTAACGGGTACACAATCATCTTCTGGTACGGCTACAGCAACCACAACTGGAGGTAATACACTTTCGGTGAAATTTAGTATGGCTTCTAACATAAACTCTTACACTAAATATAGAATTTATGGTTTGACAGGAACAACCAATAATAATCCATATATCCGAGAGGCATTTTTTACAGGCTGTGTAGCTACCATCTTGGATACTGACGGAGATTTGATATCTAATCAATTTGAATTAGATAGTGATAATGATGGTTGTGCTGATGCCTTCGAATCTGGTGCCACTATGTTGACTACCGCTAATTTTCAATTCCCAACCTCAGGGGTTGGTGCCAATGGATTAGCTAATTCGCTAGAGACAGCCATCGATAATGGGATATTAAATTATACTTCAACTTATACTACTTACGCTACAACGAATGCTTTAAATTATTGCAATTTATTTCAATCTGCCAAAGGAAAAGTGTTCATGGATTTTGATGGAAGCTCTACACAAAGTTCGCACACCAAAGAACCTGGGGTAAAAAATGTAACCGTAAGGGCATATAAAGTAAATGGAAATTATATTGATGCTATCACTGATTCATTAGGTGAGTACTCATTTACAGGTGCACAAATAGATGCTGGAGAAAAGGTACGTATTGAATTTATCAACTTACCTGCAGGTTTTTATGATGGATTCAAGGGGAGTGGTAGCAATACAACTGTTCAGTTTGTTACAGGCTCGCCTTCAGCTAATAATGCCAATTTAGCATTGAGTTTACCTGGTCATTTTAGTAGTACAACTGACCCATATTTTGCAGTCGTAAATTTCAAACGAAATACTGAGGCCAATACATTAGCTACAATTACTTTCATGGATACCAATAAAACAAAAATATTTGTACCTAATGGAGCAACTGATATTAATAAAGAATGGGCCACGCCAGATAATGCAACTGCTGGTAACTATCCAATACCAACTCGATTTACAGCGGCAACAACAGCGCAAGTAGGCACAACGCTTGGTTTGGCCTGGAATAAATACCATAAAAAATTATTGACAGGCGCCTACATGAGAGGTTGGACTAAAATGGGTTCTAACAGCAGTGCCAATGGTTTTGGTGAAGGCGTAATTTATCAAATTCCAATTAATGGAACCACAGTTTCTGCACCAACAGTTTGGTTAGATTTAGAAACTTTATTGGGTGATGATATTGCAGGTACTTATGTGAATGATGCCAATCATGGAGGAAATGGTGTTTTTGGAAGAACGAATTTGAATCCAAATAAAATTGGTTATACTGGTTTAGGGTTAATGAATTTTTCGGCTGATGGTAGTCAGTTGTATGTCGTAAATCTTAATTCCCTAGAAGTTTTTGTGATACCAATTGATGTAAATGGCAATCCACCATCAAGTAGTTCTGCGATCAAGCGTTTTAAATTACCTACTATAGAAGCACCTGGAAATTGGCCCGATGGCAGACCTCACCGAGCAGTGCTTGGTTTGGGTGTGCATCCTGTTACAGGACATGTGTACGCTTCAATGACTTGCACAGGTCCTACCGTAAGTGATTTGAAGGGAGTTGTATATTCATTTGATCCAAATGATGCAACACCAGATTCTACAGATTTTGTAAAGCAATTAGAAATTCCTTTAGATATCAAAAGACCTTCTACGAATCCGAATGTAGCCGTTTGGTATGCACAAAAAAACAAACCTTGGGAAACAGTCACTGCAAACACATTATTTTATCCTAACACTTCAACAGATGCCCAATACACACATCCTTGGTTAGGTGAAATTGTTTTTGATGCCTTACCTGATGGTACCTTCGGAATGACAGTCGCCGAGAGAAATCGCTATCACGATATGTTGGATGGTTCTTGGTACATAACTGGTGGTGGTTTATATAGAGCAACCAATAATGGTAGTATGTGGGCTTTAGAAAATAATGGCATAGTTCCACCTTTAACTACCATTGTGAATTGGTCTACTGCATCATCAACAAGGGCTGGTTTTAATACAAGCGCTTCTAATAAATTTTATAAATCAGTAGGTAGAGAAGGAACATTTGGATATGGAACACTTTCGCATGTGCCAGGTTCTAATGAAGTGTTTATGGTAGCTGGTGATAATGTTTTCAATTCTGGTACCTCTGGTGTATCTTGGTTAAGTACGTTGAATGGAGATAGAACTAGAGATAATAGAACCTTAGCGGATTTTACAGCAAATGGTTATAATACATTAAGTTTTAATAAATCAAGTAACTGGGGGGATGTTGAGATGTTAACAGATTTGCCTTCGATTGAAATTGGCAATTTGGTTTGGAAAGATACCGATGGTGATGGTATTCAAGATCCGAATGAAACGGGAATTGCAGGTATCATACTTGAATTGTTTCAAGCAGGAATTTTAGTGGGTACCACAACTTCAGATGCCAATGGAAACTATTATTTTACTTCAGCCAATGTCAATCAAAATGGTGCAACTGGTATTTTGCCAAATACTGCATATGAAATACGCGTGGCCACCAATCAAACAAATCTTGCAGGATGTTCTCTTACCAACGCAAATTCAGATGCGACACCAAATGGAGATTCAAGAGATAGTGATGGTTCCGGATCGGGCACTGCTGTAATTAGTTTGACCACAGGAAATTTAGGAGTCAATAATCATACATACGATATAGGATTTAAACCTGCTGGCCCTGTAGAACCTGCTTGTTTAGGAGATTATGTTTGGAACGATCGTAATAAAGATGGGATTCAAAACAACGGTGAAGTTGGTGTTGCAGGAATTACGGTCACTTTGTTAGATGATGTGAGTAATGTATTGTCAACAACGCTTACGGATGCTTATGGCTATTATCATTTTTGCCCATTAGATCCAGGCATCTATAAAGTCAGATTTACCTTGCCTGCTAATTATGTTTTTACGACAGCGAATACAGCAAACGATTCAACAGATAGTGATGTGAATCCTCTTACAGGCATCACTACTTCATACACATTAGTATCAGGAGATACAAATTATACAGTTGATGCTGGTATTCATTTCCAACTACCATCTACGGCAAGTGTAGGAAATTATGTTTGGTTAGATATAAACCAAGATGGAATTCAAGATCCATCCGAAGAAGGCATCAGTGGAGTGACAGTTACCTTATGTAATGTG
>JAGNOY010000070.1:0-2413 GCA_017989935.1 Chitinophagaceae bacterium | reverse complement strand
TATTCATTTCCAACTACCATCTACGGCAAGTGTAGGAAATTATGTTTGGTTAGATATAAACCAAGATGGAATTCAAGATCCATCCGAAGAAGGCATCAGTGGAGTGACAGTTACCTTATGTAATGTGGGCGGTACAGTAATTGCCACCACAATCACCGATGCAGATGGACTATATTTGTTTACCAATGTAATACCAGGTATTTACTCGGTTGGCTTCACAAAACCAGTTGGATTGATTTTTAGTCCAAACAATGGACTTGTAACTAATGGCAGTAACAGTGATGCGAATCCATCTACTGGAAAAACAAATACCTTTACCGTAAATGCAGGTGACGAAATTACCACCATCGATGCAGGACTTTTCAGTCAAGCTACTACCCAGGGAGGCTTAGGAGACAAAGTTTGGTATGATACAGATCAAGATGGTGTGCAAGACCCAGAAGAAAATGGCGTGGCCGATGTGTCTGTTAGTTTGTGTCAGGCAGATGGCGTTACTTTGATTTCATCAACCACTACAGATGCTTATGGTAATTATGTTTTCAATAATTTACCTGCAGGTCAATATACAGTCGGGTTTTCAACGCTACCTCTAGGTTATATTTTTACAACTGATACTGGCCTCGATTCTGCTACAAATAGCAATGCAAATCCTACCACTGGGAAAACCCAAGTAATTAATTTAGCACAAGGACAATTCAACATGACCATCGATGCAGGTATTCACACAACCATTCCGGCCAATACCAACAGCCTTGGAAATTATGTATGGTATGATGTTGATAAAGATGGTATACAAGGTGCATCAGAAATTGGTGTAGCTGGTGTTACAGTAAAATTATTTGATAATACAAACACAGAATTAAAATCAACTTCAACGAATCAAGAAGGCCTTTATCTTTTCCCTGATTTGCCAAATGGTGATTATTATGTTGGATTCTCGAATTTACCTTTAGGGTATATATTCTCTAATTCAAATGCTGGAACTGATTTGATAGATTCAGACCCTAATATTGAAACTGGATTAACGGCTTCCGTATCTTTAGTTGGAAATACCCATGATAGAAGCTTAGATGCTGGGATCAATTTAGGAAATATTAAAATTGGTAAAGCCACTTTAGGTGATAAGGTTTGGTATGATATAAACAATGATGGTTTGCAAGATACCGATGAGTTGGGTGTTCCGAATGTAACTGTCAATCTATGTGGTGAGGATGGTGTTACCATTTTAGCAACAACTAAAACAGATGCTTTAGGGAATTATATTTTCACAGGTTTAGACGCAGGAACTTATGGGGTGGCTTTTGGTAATTTGCCTGCTGGTTTTACTGTAAGTCCAAAAAATAGTGATGCTCAAGGACTCAACGGCGAAGCAAATAGCGATGTAAATGCTGGGACACTAAAAACAGATTTAATTATCTTGGGTGTGGGTGAAGATAATATGAATTTAGATTTAGGTATTGTTCCACCTGCTGGTACTGCAAGTTTAGGAAATTTAGTCTGGTTTGATTTAAACAATGATGGATTGCAAACGGCAGAAGAACCAGGGGTGCAAGGTGTATCAGTTACCTTATGTGATATCGCAGGCTTACCTTTGAAAACAACTAGTACAGATGCCAATGGCGAATACTATTTTGTTGGTTTGCTGCCTGATACCTATGCGGTGAAATTTAGTAATTTACCAATTGGATATTCATTCACCACACAAGATGCAGATCTGGCTGGCATCAATGGTGCAAATAATTCTGATGCAAATGATACCTCTGGAAAAACTAATACTGTAACCTTAGTAAGTGGTGACAATAATCCAAGATTAGATGCAGGTATAGTATCTACTATTGTAGCTAGTGTTGGTGATTATGTATGGTTTGACGAAAATAGAAATGGGATTCAAGATCCAACAGAAGCGCCTGTTGCAGGCGTATTGGTTACTCTGTATGATAATACAAATACGCCAGTTGCAAGTGCAATTACTAAACCAGATGGTAGCTATATTTTTACGAATGTAACTCCTGGCGATTACACCATAGGATTTAGTAACACACCAGCAGGTATGGATTTTACAACACAAGAGTCTAATCCGATTTCGAATGCAGGAAGTAATGCAAACCCATCAACCGGCATAACGCCTAGTTTTACTGTGTTGGCTGGTACGCATACGCCAAGTATTGATGCAGGTTTATTTGTTCCTTTGTTAGCTGGTTTAGGTAACTATGTTTGGATTGACGCCAACGAAAATGGTTTGCAAGAAGCGAATGAGGTGCCTGTAGCTGGAGTAATTGTTACTTTATATGGATCTGATGGTAGCACGGTTTTAGCAACTGCTGCTACAGATGGCATGGGTGCTTATAGCTTTACCAATTTAGAGGCTGGCACCTATGTAGTTGGATTTAGCAATTTGCCTCTTGGTTACACA
>JAGNOY010000069.1 GCA_017989935.1 Chitinophagaceae bacterium | reverse complement strand
AAAGGGTAGAGATGATGCGCAATCATATTGATCCTAGTAATGAATTAGAATCCAGCGCATTTGATGGTTGCCAAATTGAATTTACGAACTCCTTAGATAATTTAAAAGAAGCTACTTTTTACGTAGTAGCCGTGCCTACGCCGGTTGATGAACATAATGTGCCGGACTTAACACCCGTTTTACGTGCATCAGAAACTATAGGAAAGGTCATTAAAAAGGGTGATTATGTAGTTTTTGAATCTACTGTTTACCCTGGTTGCACAGAAGAAGATTGTTTGCCTGTAATTGAAAAAATTTCTGGTTTAAAAGGTTATACTGATTTTAAAATAGGGTATTCGCCTGAGCGTATCAACCCTGGGGATAAAGAACATACCTTGCAGAATGTAGTAAAAGTGGTATCTGGCTGTGATGATGAATCTCTTGATAATATTGCTAAAGTTTATGAATTAGTTGTAAAAGCTGGTGTTCACAGAGCTTCATGTATTAAGGTGGCTGAAGCGGCAAAAATTATCGAAAATACTCAGCGAGATTTGAATATTGCTTTAATGAACGAATTGTCTATCATATTCGATAAACTAGGCATCAACACTTATGAAGTGTTAGAGGCAGCAGGCACAAAATGGAATTTTCTTAAGTTTTTCCCAGGCTTAGTTGGTGGACATTGTATAGGAGTTGACCCGTATTATTTAACCTATAAGTCAGAACAACTAGGATATAAATCAAGAGTTATTTTATCCGGAAGAAACATCAATGATGAAATGGCAGGGTATGTAGCTAAGAAAACTATACAATCGATCATTAAGTCAGGCCATGATATTTCAAAATCAAAAGTCTTAGTTATGGGCACCACTTTCAAAGAAAATGTGTCTGACATCCGTAACTCAAAGGTTGCTGATTTAATTAAAGAACTTAAAGGATATAGTGTTCAAGTAGATGTAATTGATCCACATGCTGATCATGAAGAATTAATTCATGAATATGGATATGGCTTAACACCTGAAATAGGCAGTGGATATGATGCTGTAATTGTTGCTGTTAACCATAAAGAATATGCGAACCTAGAAGTTTCTTATTTCCAAAAACTGATGTCGCCTAATGCTTTATTGGTTGATCTTAAAGGAATTTATCGAAGTTTGTCTGGTCAACTTAATTATTGGAGTCTTTAAGGCCATTATTCTTTTTTGATTCTCATGGTTTTGCTGTATCATTGTTTTTAAACTTACATGTTTGAAAAAGATAGATATTCACACCCACATCATGCCTGAAAAATTACCAAACTGGTTCGAAAAGTTTGGTTATGGCGAATTTATACATCTCGAGCACCACAAACCTTGTTGTGCAAGAATGATTAAAGGAAATAAGTTTTTTAGAGAAATCGAGAGCAACTGTTGGGAACCTGCAGATCGTATCAAAGATATGCAAGCCACGGAGGTTGATGTTCAAGTAATATCAACCATTCCAGTTTTATTTAATTATTGGGCTAAACCTGAACATGGCTTAGAAACATCAAAATTTCTGAATGATCATATTTGCCAATGTGTCGAAACTCACCCTCAACATTTTATTGGTTTGGGTACAGTACCCATGCAAGATCCTGAATTGGCTATTGTAGAAATGACTAGAGTGGTGAAGGAATTAAAACTTCCAGGCATTGAAATTGGTTCGAATGTGAATCAATTGAACTTAGGAGAGCCGAGATGGAATAGCTTTTGGGAAGCGGCTGAAGATCTAAATTGTAGCATATTTATTCACCCTTGGGATATGATGGGAGAAGAACACATTACGAAATATTGGTTGCCTTGGTTGGTGGGTATGCCAGCTGAAACTTCGCGTGCCATTTGTAGTTTGATTTTTTCTGGTGTGATGGAAAAGTATCCTCGATTAAGAATAGCTTTTGCCCATGGCGCAGGTTCTTTTCCAGCTACGATAGGACGGATCGAACATGGGTTTAAAGTAAGGCCAGATTTGTGTGCTATAGACAATCCAATCAACCCAAGAAATTATCTAGGAAAATTTTGGGTAGATAGTTTGGTACACGATCATGATGCCTTTGGCTTGTTGAGTCAAGTCATTGGATTAGATAAAATTTGCTGTGGTAGTGATTACCCATTTCCATTGGGTGAACACAGACCGGGTGAATTGATCGAACAATTGCAATTGGATGAAACAATCAAGCAACAATTATTGGTTACCAATGCACTTGATTGGTTGGGCTTAGATAACACAGCTTTCTGAGTTGTAGAATCTTTCAAAGGAAGCAGCTTGGTTGTATACGATTCAACTTTTTCATAACAACTTTTCATTTAAATTTGTCAACCTAAATTCATACGCTTGAAGAAAATATTCCTCATCGCCGCAACAGTTCTCTGTGTCATTTTGCTCTATATTACTTGGGTGATGTTTCGCTCAAATACCCAAGATTTTGGCGAAAAAAAATTCGTATTTATACCCACTGGTAGCAATTATGATGCATTGCTTACTAATCTAAAGACAAACCAGGTGCTGAAAGATGCAGCAAGCTTTGATCAAATGGCTAGAAGAATAGGCTTGGTGGATGATATTCATCCAGGGAAATACGAAATTCGACAAGGCATGGGAAATTTTACCATGGCTAAAATGCTCAAAGGCGGTAAGCAAGTCCCAGTGAAACTTGTGATTAATAAACTTAGAACAAAAAAAGATATTATTCGTAAAATATGTACTCAGTTAGAAGCAGATAGTAATGAATTAATGAGCTTGCTAAACGACCCATCGTTTCTAAAGCAATATGACATTGATAGCAACCAAATTCAATGTGCTGTAATACCCGATACCTATCAATTTTATTGGAATACAGATGCCAAAAAAGCCTTTGAAAAAATTGCGAAAAATTATACTAAATTTTGGACAGATGAAAGAAAGCAAAAAGCCAAAAAAGTAAATATGTCTCGAGCCCAAATTATTACTTTGGCTTCAATCGTTGAAGAAGAAACAAATAAGGAAGAAGATAAACTACTGATTGCAAGCACCTATATCAATCGATTAAAAAAAAATATGCCCTTGCAAGCCGACCCTACTTTAAAATTTGCTGTCAACGATTTTACACTGCGTAGATTGTTAACTGTGCATACCCAATTTCAATCTCCTTACAACACTTATTTGAATGCAGGTTTACCACCAGGCCCGATTTGTACACCCGCCATGAGTACGATTGATGCTGTGCTCAATGCACCAGCTACCAACTATTTGTATTTCTGTGCCAAAGAAGATTTTAAAGGCTACTCAAATTTTGCAGCTACCTATGACGAGCATAAGCAAAATGCCAAACGATATCAAGAAGCACTCAATCAACGAGGTATTATCAAATAATTAAAATCCAACAATTCAAGCGTGCTAAATACAAGATTCTGCAATATCTTAGCATGATTCTTCATGACCAGAATTGAGTATTATATCATTCGTTCTAAACCTGTACAGGCCATCATTCATTGGTTGAAACGCATTGTCTTGCCAGGTTTTGAAGGCGTATCATTGTTTGATTCATTAAATTTCTTCAGAAAAGAAATTTTTTCAAACCGTTTTAATGGAAGAGCGAATGCTGTATCTTTTTCTTTTCTCATGGCCATGCCACCGCTCTTGCTTTTCTTTTTTACCCTAGTACCTTATCTTCCTTTGCAAGAATCAAACTTGATTGGTATGATCGATAATATGTTGATTTTAATTTCTCCTGGTGATAAGATTCAACAAAGTATTTCAGCTATCATCAAAGATTTTATTACACACAAAAAAACAGTCTTATTGTCTTTTTCAGTTTTGCTGACCATTTTTTATTCCTCTAACGGTATGATGGGCCTCATGAATAGTTTTGACAAACAAATGCCAGGATTCAAAAATCGTAACGGTGTCAAAAAAAGAATGATTGCTATTGCTTTAACCTTCTTACTCATTTTTGCAATCGTACTAACTCTCACTTTTATGATTGTGCAAGCTTGGGTGGCCAGCGGATTAGGTATCGAATTTCTACAAAGTTTGTACTACCTAAAATTTATTGCTTACGTTTTAATTATCGCGGTGTGTTTTATTACAGTTTCATTTATTTATCGATTTGGTAGTGCCACTGTTACAAAAATTAAATTCATCAATCCAGGTTCTGTCATTGCCACTCTACTCATTATTTCATTAACGGTTGGGTTCTTTTATGTGGTCAATAATTTAGTCAACTACGATAAGATTTACGGCTCCATTGGTACATTAATTATCTTTTTAATTTGGGTCAATTTTATGGCACAAATACTGCTCATAGGGTTCGAATTAAATGCGAGTATCGTTGTTCATCGTATCAAAATTAATGCGCCTAAAACAAAAAACAATGGTTATGAGTAAGCTTATTGTCTTGCTTGGCATCATATCTTTTTTCTTGGTGAGTTGTCATACAAATTCGCCTACTTTTAGTCGTGATATTGCACCTATCATGTATCAAAAATGTGCCAGCTGTCATAGACCCAATCAAATAGGCCACTTTAATTTATTGACATATAAAGACGTTCAATCTAATGCAGATAAAATAATTTATACTATCACCCACAAACTCATGCCACCTTGGCCTGCAGATCATACTTATACTTCATTTGTTGGCGAAAATATCCTCTCCGATCATGAAATAAATTTGATACAACAATGGGTTGAACTTAAATGCCCTATAGGAGATTCCCTAAACATACCACCTATTCCAAACTTTCCACAAGGCTCTTTAATTGGCAAGCCGGATATGCATATTCCTGTGAAGCCAATTTTTATAAAAGGTAATTATGCAGATCAATTTTTAATTGTCAAAGTCCCTTTTGAATTACCTACAGATAGTCAAATTCAAACTGTAGAATTTGTACCAGGCAATACAAGTGTGGTTCATCATGTGAATGGCGATTTGGTAAGATTCGACTTTGATATGAAAAAAAATGTATACGATGGCGCATTAGTCGATCAGGTGGTTTGGGATAGCACCGTACGACAAGTGTATCAACATATCGGACTCTTACATGACGATGGCTCATATCCTACACTGGCAAGATCGGTTGTGAATTACCTACCCGGAGTGATTGCGCAAAAATACCCTGAGGGCATCGGCGGTTGGAAGGTGAATAAAAAAAATGCGTTTTTGTTTTCAGATATTCATTACGGCCCTTCTGTCGATAATGTGTGGGACTCATCTTATATAAATATTTTCTTCGCCAAGAAAAAACTAAATCGTCCCTTAGCCGAATTTCAATTAGGTACCTTAGGGGTTTCGCCCATTGTGCCTGCTTTGCATATTCCGCCTAATCAAATCAGTACTTTTCGTTCTTCTTTTACAATTCCAAAAGATATATCCATTTTAACCATCAATCCACACATGCATTTACTCGGCAAAAGTTTTCTCGCTTATGCCTTAACGCCTGAAAAAGATACCATCAGATTAATCAAAATTCCACGTTGGGATTTTAACTGGCAAAACTTTTATACCTTCAAAAAGATGCTCAAGATTCCTGCTGGATCAACTATTTTTATCGAAGGTGTTTTTGATAATACTTCAGACAATCCTTACAATCCCAATCACCCGCCCATCGAAGTGCATGATAACAACGGAAGTATGCGCACCACTGATGAGATGTTTCAATTCATCATTACATATTTACCTTATCAACAAGGCGATGAAAATATAAGTCTAGAGTAAATTTGGGGCCATGTAGGTGCTAGTTCTCCCGAAGTTCCTAACGCGCTATCCGCTATAGCCCGCAAAGCAAAGCCTTTTCGGGGCTGCCGCTACTATCGCGTGGCCATAGCATAACTTGGAATTCTTATGAAGTCTTTAAATACATGTATATTGTAGAGAATTATGTACGTATATAAAAATGGTGGACTTTTTTACAATGAAAAGCACATTATTTTTTACTATTTACGATAAATCATTTAGTTTTAGGGGTGAAAATAAAAACTATGCTTAAAATTAAACACTATACATTCATTCTTATCCTCTGCAGTATCTTTTTTGGGTCAAACTCATTCGCCCAATCTGTCACTTGGAATACTGTTACACAAGGAACTGGATTACTCGGGAATAATGGAGCAGGGGGAATAACTTTTGTTATTGAAAATACCAATGGTTTTCCAGCAGTATTAAATACGGTATCAAATTATTATTCATCAAATAACACTTCCAATGTTGAATTGTGGTATTCGACCACTTCATTGTCAGGAGCTACCAATGCAATAACGCCAGCTAATGGTTGGACACAAATTGCAACGGGCTCCGTTCCTGTAAACAATAACACGCCATTTAATGCAACAGTAGGCACATTAAACACCTTATTTACTAATTTGAATTTTACAATTAATCCTGGTACAACCTATAGATTTTACATTTTAAGTTCTGTTAGTTTAGAATATACTGGATTAACAAATCCTACAGGTGCAGCTCCTTTGTCATATAATTTCAATGGGGTGAACTTACATACAGGCGAGTATTTAATTAATAATGCCTTTGTAGGTTTTGGAGGAAGTGGCACAAATGGTCCTCCGAATAATCCAAGAGCTTTTTGTGGTGAGGTAAATTTGACTTTATTGAGTACCCCATGCAATGGACAACCTGTTGCAGG
This sequence comes from Chitinophagaceae bacterium, assembly GCA_017989935.1. GTDB lineage: Bacteria > Bacteroidota > Bacteroidia > Chitinophagales > Chitinophagaceae > OLB11. Next base: position 1,877 of record JAGNOY010000069.1, on the reverse strand, counting down.
TACAACCACAGCTTCTACTTTGACACCTTGTCCTGGTTCATTAGTAAGTTTTGCTTTAACTGGTTCTACATCTGCTGGAGGCTTGTCTTATCAATGGATTAGAGCCAATACAAGCAGTGGGCCTTGGGTTGCCTTGCCTGGAGCTTCAAATGCAACTTATCAAACGCTTACAACCGGAAACCGTTGTTTCAGATGTATTGTAACATGTTTATCTAATGGGTTATTTGATACATCAAGTGTGATTTGTGTGAATACCATCCCATGGAGTCCAGTAGGTAATTGTTGGTGTATTCCTCAATATGCTACAGGGGGTGTCAATAATCTGATTACCAATTTTTCCTTAGACAATTTAAATAATAATACCTCTTTATCCTCGAATGTTACGCCTTTTTGGGTTGATTATACAGGGGCTCAAACAGGTTCTAATCCTACATTATCTATACCAAACTTATATATAGGATTACCAGCCACTGCCAATGTCACTTTTGGCTCATCAACAACTAATTTTAGTGCTATTTGGATTGATTTTAATCATAATGGGGCATTTGATACTACAGAATATTATAGTTCTACTTTAAATCCTGGTGCCAATGGAACCCAAGCTATCACAATCAATGTGCCAGGTGCTGCGCAATCGGGTATTACAAGAATGCGTATTAGAGGAGGGCATAATGCACAGATGCTTAAAACGCATGCCTGCGGATTTACCAATTCCACTTTAGGAGAAGCTGAAGATTATCTGGTGAATGTTGTTCCATCTTCTTTAAAAGATCCTGCGATCACCTCGATAAATGTGCCTAGCGGAAGTTGTTTAACAACTAATGAATCAGTCACAGTAAACCTTGCAAATTATGGAAGCACCAATATTAATCTGTTATTAGATTCTGTGAAGGTAACCTTGAAGGTCAATGGGCCTTTAGGTCTAGTCAATTATAATAAAACTGTCAGCAGTGGGAGTTTATTTTCATACGGAGGGAATTCAATTCCCATAACCTTTACCGGAGTTAACCTATATGATGGTGGGACTTATTTCATCAATACTTCGCTTGCTTTTGCACCTCCTGGTGGTGGGGCAAGCAATGTTGTGCTGATCAATGATTCATTATTTAGTCCAATTATAAAAGTAAATGTTAGACCTGTGGCTGGACCCGACTTTCATGTATGTCAAAATAGTCCGATTTTATTTGGACAAGGATTAAGTGTAAGTGGTTGTGCCAATCCAGTGTATGATTCAATTGAATTAGTTTTCACTGTGACTCCGTGTCAAGATAATACAGGTGCCACAACAAATGGAACTTCTCAAACAGTGCCTGGTGCAGGATGTGCCAATACATTTGCTTGCGATTTTGCATCAGTGAATATACCTTCTCTTCCGACAGGAGCTTACTTTACACAAAATGGCCTATTGACTGTTTCTAACTTGTCTTCAGGATTTAGAAATGAAGTTAGATTTAATTTATATGGCGCTAGTCCTAATCCACCTACATTGTTTGCGCCTTGTCAACAAGGATTTGCTGTTGGGACAGTGTTTACAACTGGACAATCTGTAGGAACGAACGCTTTCTTTTTTAACCGACGATTGATTACGTTACCACAACTATCTGCTATTTTTAATCCAGCAAATGTAAATACGCCTTTACATTTGGGGTATTTTGAATCTTGGAATGATTTAGTGAATGCCTCAGATCTTACACCGAATTCTAACGGACCCACTGAGGTTAAATTAAAAGTTTGGTATGCTTATATACCTGCTAAAATTAAATGGTATGACAATAATACTTCAACAACCTTGTTGGATACACTTGTACCGTTTAATCCATTAAGCCCGAATGTACTTTCTCCAACAACTCAATTATCTAACACATCAAATCCTGGTA
>JAGNOY010000068.1 GCA_017989935.1 Chitinophagaceae bacterium | reverse complement strand
GTGGAGCTTATTCAAATCATCTCCATGCTATGGCTTTTACGGGTAAACAAACTGGATTTAAAACCATAGGCATCATTCGAGGAGAGCAAGTTCAAAATGCCACATTGCAAGATTGTGTAAATTGGGGCATGGAATTGAAGTTTATGCCAAGGTCGGCCTATAAATTTAAACATGAAATTGCCTTACTCCATGAAATTCAAGAAGCAAATCGTCAATGTTTTATTATTCCAGAAGGAGGAAGTAATGAAGAAGGGGTCAAGGGATGCGAAGAAATATTGAGTTATATAAAAGGGGAGTATAGTCATGTTGTTTGTGCTGTTGGAACAGGTACTACCATGGCTGGTTTAATTCGTAGTGCAACGGCAGATACACAATTCATTGGAGTCTCTGCCTTGAAAAACGCATTGGATTTAGATGAAAATATCAGCCAGTATACCACTAAACAAAATTGGTCTATCATACATGATTATCATTTTGGAGGATTTGGAAAAGCACCTCAGTCATTAATAGCGTTTATGAAAGATTTTAAGCAAGAAACGGGCATTGAATTAGATCGGGTGTATACTTCAAAGATGATGTTTGGACTCCTTGATTTGATCAAATCTGAAAAGCTTCAATCTCCTAAAAAAATACTGGCGATACATAGTGGTGGATTACAAGGCAACAGAAGTTTGTTGAAGGCGTAATTGAGTTCTTAGTTTGAATTGAAATCTCAACTCCAAGTTAATTTTTAAGATAGACTCTCTTTATTTCAATAATTTAATATCTTCGCCCACATCAATTTTATACTTTGAAGCAATTATTTATATTTCTGTTGACTATATTTTTTGTACAGGTTGCTATGGCTCAACTACCTATATTGCCAGCAATGTTAGTGACCACGGAAAATGCACAAAACAAACTCAGTTGGACATGTCAGTTTGATGGTGTAAAATCTATTGCCATCCAACGATCATCAGATAGTATTCGAAATTTTATGACCATTGGGGTTTTGTCGGCACCTAAGAAAGGGATACAAAGCTATACGGATACAAGACCGAATGTGGGTAAGAACTATTACAGATTAGCCATCGAGTTTGCTGGAGATTTAGAGTGGTTTAGTAATACGTATAAAGTTATTTTGGATTCTGCAACTATCGCAAAGTCTTTACAAGGTTCAATCAATAGCGGAAGTACTAAAGCCATTTCTTCTACAGCCAATGATGGTTCCGAGGACACAGGCATGAAAGCCAATGATTTTTACTATAGTCCTTCATCTCGTGTATATACAAATCCATACACTGGGCATATCAATATTGCCTTGCCAGATGCTTTGTCGAAAAAATATAATTTGAAGTTTTACGAACCGAGTAAAAAGGAAGTGTTACGAATTTCAAGGGTCACAAAAACTCAATTAGTGTTGGATAAAAATAACTTTAATGCTAGAGGCACTTATCAGTTCGAGTTGTTTGATGGATCTACTTTAGTAGAAACTGGGTATGTAACTATTTATTAAATTAAGCAAATAGATGAAAAGCTAGCCATGAACATAAATAGGCAATACAGCCCATGCCTATAAATTGCATGATAGGATATTTCCAACTTCCAGTTTCTCTTTTTACGATAACTAATGTACTCATGCATTGCATGGCAAACGCATAAAAAATTAGTAAAGACATACCCGTTCTCAGGGTATAAATTTTTTCACCTTCTTCATTAACAGCGCTCGACATTTTTTCGCGAAGTGTTTTATCATCTTCTTCATCTACACTATAAAGTGTAGCCATGGTGCCTACAAACACTTCTCTTGCTGCAAATGAGGTAATTAGAGCGATGCCAATTTTCCAATCAAAACCAATAGGTTTAATAGCGGGTTCGATAGCTTTACCGGCAATACCTGCAAACGATTCTTCGAGTGATGTTTCTTGAAAAAATGATCCGCCAGACTTATCGGGTCCATAGGAAGAAAGTGCCCAAAGAAACACCGAAATAATAAGAATAATTTTACCTGCATCAAACACAAACACTTTTGCTTTCTGAAGCATAATCATCACAATATTATTCCATCTAGGCATTCGATATACAGGCAACTCCATCAAGAAAATGCTTTTTTCTTTGGCGCGAATAAAAAACTGCAACACAAATGAAACAAGCAAGGCCATAAAAAATCCAGCAAAATAAAGACCCATCATCACTAAGCCTTGAATATTTAAAAAGCCAAAGATGAGTTTGTTCGGAATTACCAGTGAAATTAATATCGTGTAAACAGGTAACCTTGCACTGCAACTCATGAAAGGTGTAATTAAAATCGTAATGAGTTTTTCTTTTTTGTTTTCTATGGTTCTTGCAGCCATGATAGCAGGTACAGCACATGCCACCGCACTGATTAATGGCATCACAGATTTCCCATTGAGTCCTACACTCCGCATGAGTCGGTCTGTAATAAAACTAATTCGCGACATATATCCTGTATCTTCTAAAATAGTAATGAGGCCAAATAAAATCATGATTTGAGGCACAAAAACCACAATCCCGTTGACACCAGCCAAAATACCATTTAAGAATAAATCACTTGCGAAATTAACTGGCAGTATATTTTTTAATGAAGAAATTAAATACCCAAATCCAGTGTCTATCCATTCCATCGGGAATTGCGCAAGCCAAAAAATACTTTGAAATAGAATAAATAAAACAAAAATGAGAAATAGATTACCGAAAATGGGGTGTAGTAGGTATTTGTCGATATGCCTACTAAATAATTCACGTTTTAAGGGATCGGTTTCAACCACGCAATTCAGCATGATTTTTTTTATTCGTGCGTAGCGAAGCAAAGTTTCTTCTGCCTGAATTTTAGTTTTGTTAAACCCGATTTCGTCAAGCTCTTTTTTTAAGGCGATTTTATTTTCTTCCGAAATAATATTTAAGGTAGTAAATGCAGAGGCAAAATGTATGGCAGAAGTATCGCTTGTAACTTGTTGATATTTCTTTACGATGGTTACCACTTGTGAAGCCAATCCGAAATTATCAATAAAATCTCTGATTGGCGGTTCGTATTTATTCTGCAAAGTCATTTCGAGTTGTTTTTTCAACTCAAGTATGCCTCTATTATTTCTTGGATTGATCGCAACTACAGGAAAGCCTAATTCTCTAGAAAGCCCATTTACATCTATTTGTATGCCTTTTTGTTTGGCAATATCCATCATCGTGAGGGCTACGATTAATGGCTTTTTGATATCGATGATTTGAGAGCAGAAAAGTAAATTTCGTTTCAAGTTAGAAGCATCAACTACCACGATGACTACATCAATTTTCACGGCTTCATCATCATCAAAAAGTACATCGAACGTCACGACCTCGTCGGCACTTTTAGGATAGAGGCTATAAGTACCTGGCAAATCAATCACGTTGGCTTTGATATCTGCATTCACTTGACAGCGACCTGTTTTTTTATCAACAGTGACACCAGGAAAATTGCCTACTTTTTGATTTAATCCAGTAAGGGAATTAAAAAGAGAACTTTTTCCGCAATTGGGATTACCGACGAGGGCTATGTTCTTGTTTTTGATCAAAAGGGCAGGGTATTAACTTAAATATTGAACGCAAATGTACAATAGTTATCACAAGCTAAATAAGCAATGAAGAAGAAATTGATCCTCTCGAATTAAATTTATACACCTATTTTTGAGCGCAGTATTTACCTTGAAATTTTATTCGAAACCCATGCTTCAGATCAAATATAAAAAAGTGGTTAGTCAATTTGTATATCCTTTCACCACGGCCCATGGGATGAAAACCCAGCAAGAAGCACTATTCGTGGCGCTGAGTATGAATGGACTTACTGGCATTGGCGAAGCGCCTGCGATTGTGTATTATGATGTGACTGTTGAAAGTATGATAGAAGAGTTGCTTGGTAAGGTGAGCATGCTAGAGCGATACTCATTCACCGAACCTCAGCGATTTTGGCATTTTTGTCATCATTTGTTTCCTCAAAACCCTTTCTTGGTTTGTGCCTTGGATCTAGCATATTGGGATATGTATGCGAAATTCAAAAGAAAGAGAATTCATGAATTGCTTGGGATCGCCTGGAAAGAAGGCCCTTTGACAGATTATACCTTAGGCATAGCTTCTCAAGAAGAAATGATCAAAAAAATGCTCGAGAATCCTTGGCCTATATATAAAATTAAAATGAGCAGTCGAGAAGATTTGTCCATCATCGAAGCGCTAAGGGAAAAAACAAGTTCAGTTTTTAGAGTTGATGCCAACGCCTCCTGGACTCTTGAAGATGCGATATACTTGATTCCTAAATTAGAAAAATTAGGTGTAGAGCTTATTGAGCAGCCCTTAGCTAAAGATCAATGGGATGACATGAAGAAACTTAAACAATTATCTAGTTTGCCTTTATATGCCGATGAATCCTGTGTGAGTGAACATGATGTAAAAAAATGCGCCGACACCTTTCATGGGATCAATATTAAATTGACAAAATGCAGTGGTATCACGCCAGCGTTCAGAATGATTGAAGAAGCAAAGTCATTGGGGCTAAAAGTTATGATGGGCTGTATGAATGAAACTGAAATTGGATCTTACGCCATCGCACAATTTTTACCACTGCTCGATGCGGTAGACATGGATGGGCCTTTATTGCTCAAGGATATACAGTTAAATAAGCTAACATATGAGGCTGGTAGAGTAAGTTTGATCGATTAAGGGCATTATTTTTATGCCCCCAATTTTCAGTAGAGTAGCCGCAAGTTTTGAGGCGGGGACCTCGTGAATGCTTTTAGGTGCCGGATGTAAATTGGTTTAACTTTAAAGAGTATAGCATTTCTTTTAAATCGCCTACGCTTTATACCTATATTATTCATATTGTGTCGAAAATGTGTCGAAAACGAAAAAAGGGTTTCAACGCAATGTCGCTGAACCCCTTTTTGAGTGGCTTTCCCTCTATGACTTGAACCTGCACAATAGCTATCGATGGACTGATTATTCTAGGCGGGAAAAGTTATTATTAACTGTGCTTTTTTCAACCATTCAACCTTTTTCATCTGTATCATTTGACGCCTCTCCCTCTATAAAATAGTTAGCAATGTTAACTGTTCACAATAAAACCTACTTTTGCTTTGGTAAATTAATGAGTATGAACAGAGATTTGTGTGAGATGCTTCCATTTGGGCGTTCTTTGACGGTTGTCGCAAAAAGTTATTTCACAGCGCTTACTAAGCGGCTTGAGCATCTTGAAATAGGGCGCTACTATTCAATTCTTATTCTGATAGAGAATGCTGAAAAAGCCTGTACACAACAGTATATCTCCACTATGTTGAAAATGGATAAAGTGTCCATGGTAAGAATTATTGATTACTTGGTAAACAAAGACTATGTCAAAAAGGTACTGAATCCGAATGACAGACGTGAATATTTTGTCGAACTGACTCAGAAAGCTATCAAAGCAATACCAGAAATTCATACCTGTATCGAAGAGGTCAATCATGCCGCACTACGTGGCATTTCGAAGATGGAGCAGAAAGAGCTATACAAAAATATTTCATCTATCCAAAAGAATCTTGAAGCCTTACCTTCCCCAAAAATCTGCATTCATTATAAAAAAGCAAGCAAAAAGCATGAAGCCTAAATCAATCATTATTATACTCTCTATCATTATTATACTTGTCATAGTTAAGTTGGTTTTTCTGAAACCAGAAAATGAAAATTCTCCCAAAAAGGGCTCGTCAAAAGACCAAGTTGCGAATGTTACAGGTTTTGTTGTAAGTTCTCAGTTACTGGAGAATAAAATATTTTCTTCAGGCACCATTATGGCGAATGAGGTTGTTGAATTAAGACCAGAAGTCTCAGGTAAACTTGTTTCAATCAGGTTTAAGGAAGGAAGCTACGTTAGAAAAGGAGATTTACTTGCTAAAATAAATGATAATGATTTACAGGCTCAGTTGAAAAAAGCCAACTTTGAATTAAAACTTGCAGCTCAAAGAAAAGATCGTCTTAAAGGTATGCTTGACATACAAGGCGTTAGCCAAGAAGAATATGATGCATCTCTCAATCAAACTCAAACAATAACCGCTGACATGGATTTTATAAAAGCTCAGATTGCAAAAACAGAGATCCATGCTCCGTTTAGTGGTAAAATTGGATTGCGCCAAGTCAGTCAGGGGAGTTACGTAACCAACTCAAGCGTCATTGCTACCATACAACAAACCGATCAACTTAAAATAGATTTCACCGTACCTGAAAGGTATGCTGCTATAGTAGCTCCAGGGGATCTAGTTAATTTTCATGTTGAAAACCAATCACAAAAGTTTACAGCTAAAGTGTATGCCATAGAACCAATGATAGACCAGCAAACGCGTAATTTCTCTATTCGTGCAGTGTTTAGCAACACATCTTCTACTGTATATCCTGGTTCATTTGCTAAAGTAGAATTGGTCGCAAGCAAACAACTTGCTGCCCTTATGATTCCGACAGAAGCGGTGATCCCAGAATTAAAAGGCAAAAAAGTATTTGTAAGCAAAGATGGAAAGGCAAAACCAGTGCAGGTTGAAACAGGCACAAGAACAGATAAACAAATTGAAATTACAAGTGGATTGTCGGAAGGCGATACTGTGCTGACATCAGGTATCATGACACTCAAACCGGATGCTAAAGTAAAGATCATTAAAATAAATAATTAAGCTCCAACCTACATGAATATTTCTTCAATCAGTATTAACCGACCAGTACTCGCCATCGTAATGAACCTTATCATTATCTTGTTCGGTGCTATTGGATTTACATTCTTGGGTGTCAGGGAATATCCTTCAATAGATCCACCCGTTATTACTGTCCGAACAAGTTATGGAGGAGCCAATGCAGATGTGATTGAATCACAAATTACCGAACCACTTGAAAAAGCCATTAATGGTATAGACGGGGTGCGTACAATTTCCTCATCGAGCAATCAGGGTTCAAGCATTATTACTGTTGAATTTAATTTGTCCTCTAACCTTGAAGCTGCTGCAAATGATGTGCGTGATAAAGTATCACAAGCAGTAAGGCAATTACCGCAAGACATTGATGGCTTGCCAACAGTTACAAAATCAGATGCGAACTCTGATGCTATACTCTCACTCACATTGCAATCTGATTCAAGATCGCAATTAGAGGTTAGTGACTATGCCGAAAATGTACTTGCCGAACGTTTGCAAACCATACCCGGAGTTAGTACCATTCAAATATGGGGACAAAAAAGATATGCTATGAGGCTCTGGATAGATCCTGTTAAACTATCTTCTTTAGGTCTGACACCTCAAGATATCAAAGCGGCATTAGACAGGGAAAATATTGAATTACCCACCGGCAAAATTGCGGGTAATACGACCGAACTCACATTGAAGACAGTCGGGAAATTAAAAACCGTGGAGGATTTCAATAACCTTATTATCAAAACTACCGGCGACCAAGTCATCCGTTTTAAAGAACTTGGTACTGCATCACTTGGCCCAGAAAATGAAGAAACCATTTTAAAACAATCAGGTACACCCATGATTGGAATGGGGATAGTGCCTCAGCCAGGAGCCAACTATGTTGAGATATCCAATGAATTTTACAAGCGTTTTGAACAAATAAGAAAAGACTTGCCAAATGATTTTCATACGGAGATTGCCCTTGACAATACCATTTTCATAAAAAGATCTATTTCAGAAGTAATGGAAACGTTGGGTATTGCCATAATATTGGTCATCATCATTATTTATTTATTCTTTCGAGACTGGCTCATAGCTTTTCGTCCTTTGATTGATATCCCTGTTTCCCTGATAGGTGCTTTTTTTATTATGTATGTCATGGGATATTCGGTCAATGTGCTGACCTTGCTTGCCATCGTGCTTGCCACTGGGTTAGTGGTGGATGATGGAATCGTAGTCACAGAAAATATTTATAAAAAAATTGAAGGCGGACTCAGTCCTATGGATGCTGCGCATAAGGGGTCTAAAGAAATATACTTTGCGGTCATTTCTACTTCCATCACATTGGCTGCTGTGTTTATGCCCGTTATTTTTCTGGAAGGATTTGTTGGAAGATTGTTTCGAGAATTTGGTGTGGTCATTGCTGGCGCCGTGTTGATATCTGCATTTGTATCGCTAACGCTCACACCAATGCTTAATGCACGTATGGTACAAAAGAATCCAAAGAAAAGTCGCTTTTATACAGCAACAGAACCTTTCTTTGAAAACATGACCAACAGCTACGGCAATTCATTAAAATCTTTTCTTCAAAAAAGGTGGTTAGCATTGGTTATTCTTGTAGGTGCTGTGATACTGATTTTCGGTTTGGGTGGCACTTTGAAAAATGAATTGTCGCCATTGGAAGACCGCAATTGGATGCGTCTTTCTTTGACAGCACCTGAAGGTTCATCATTTGATTATACCGATAAATTTGTTGACGAAGTTTCTCAATTTATCAATGATTCAATTCCTGAAAAAAGAGTGTGCCTAACTGTTACTGCCCCAGGCTTTTCCGGATCAGGAGCTGTGAATACAGGTTTTGTTAGGCTTGCCTTGTTTGAAAGTAATAAACGTAAAC
>JAGNOY010000067.1 GCA_017989935.1 Chitinophagaceae bacterium | reverse complement strand
CCATAAGCATCGCAAGTTAAGAAGAATATATTTTTAGGATCGCCGCCGATACTTGGTTCTTTAGCATTCGAAATATGATTGATCGGGTAGGCTACACGCGTATTTTCGGTGATACTGCTATCAGCAAAATCTACGGTATTTGTTCCAGGTAAATAGTTGGTATTTTCAACTAAGGCATTTGGTTTGATGGCTGCATAAATTTGTGGTTCTTTTTCTTCTGTTAAATCGATGCATTTTGCATAACATCCACCTTCAAAATTAAACACAGAACCATTGTCCCAACCATGTTCATCATCACCAATTAATTTTCTGTTAGGATCGGCACTTAAGGTTGTTTTGCCAGTTCCGCTTAATCCGAAAAACAAAGCTACATCGCCGTTTACACCTTCATTTGCAGAACAATGCATACTGAGCACACCTTTTTCGTGCGGTAAAACATAGTTTAGGACACCGAAAATTCCTTTCTTCATTTCGCCTGTGTAAGCACTACCGCCAATTAAAATGATCTTTTTTGTGAAATTGACCACTGTAAAATTTGCCTGACGTGTTCCATGATAGGCAGGGTTAGCTTCGAAACCTGGTGCTTGAATGATAATCCATTCTGGTGTTTGGCTTTTTATTTCAGCTTCAGTTGGACGCAAGAATAAATCGTAGCAGAATAGGTTAGCCCAAGGATATTCATTAATCACACGGATATTCAAACGATGTTTCGGGTCAGCGCAAGCATAAGCGTCACGAGCCCAAAGTTCTTTTCCACTTAAATAGGCGGTGATATCTTTGAAAAGTAACTCAAAAGATTCAGGTGAAATGGCGATATTGATATCACTCCAATCTACGCTATTTTCTGTGTTACTATCTTTAACTGTGAGTTTATCTTTTGGCGATCGACCGGTAAATTTTCCTGTATTTACTGCTAAGGCTCCCATGTCTGTAATGGTTCCCTGCTTGAGGTCTACTGTCTGTTTTGTTAATTCTTCTGGGCTGAGATTCCAATGAATCATAGAAGCTGATATTCCCAATTGGGTGATGTCAGCAGAGGGATTTTTTAATCCATTTTCTTGCATACCTTATAGTTTTAGGGTGCAAAGATAAATCTACAATCTACAAATTTTAATGATTGTCATCATATTTTGTTAACATCATTCTACCCAGGATGTTTTATCTACATGTTAAAACATGTAAATTGTTTATTTGACTTATAAAGAATCAGTTAGAAGCATTCAAATACCTGAAAAGTTTCCTTATAGATCAAAGTCATTTCAAAAAAACAGGCTAAAGATATTTAGATATTCTTGTGATTTCTTTATAGAAAAATATGATATCAATTAAGTTGATTCAAGTAATTTGCGCTCGAATTATACATTTGCCCCTAAATACTCTGCATGTCCTCAGCCATACAATTACAATCTGTATCAAAATCTTTTAAAGATTTTACAGCAGTAGAAGATTTGAGTTTTGATGTTGGCTTAGGTGACATTTATGGCTTTTTAGGTCCCAATGGTTCTGGCAAAAGTACCACACTCAGAATGATCATGGGGTTAATTAAGCCAACTTCTGGTCAAATTAGTTTATTTGGCAAATCCATTACTACACAGCGGCATGAAGTGATGAGTCAAGTAGGATGTATCATTGAGAAACCTGATTTTTATGGTTATTTGTCAGCCTTGGATAATTTAAAGCTTTGTGCAAGAGCACATCAATTATCATTTTCTTCGAGTGATTTTACAAACTTGTTTCGAAAAGTAGGTTTGTTAGGTCGAGAAAATGATAAGGTAAAAAATTATTCACATGGCATGAAACAAAGACTGGGCCTCGCACAAGTTTTAATTCATGATCCTGCCTTAATCATTTTAGATGAACCGAATACAGGATTAGATCCACAAGGCATTATTGATTTAAGGATGTTGCTCATGGATTTAAATAAAGAGCACGGCAAAACCATCATTTTTTCTTCACACATTTTAAGTGAGGTTCAACAAATGTGTTCGAGTATGCTCTTGATTCATAAAGGAAAAAGAATCGCACAAGGTAAAGTGAGCGAATTGCTTTCGATGGAAAATTTGCATGTACGACTAGAAGTTGTTCAATTCGAAGCGTGTGCTACACTTTTAAAAAATAGCAGCTGGAACAATCAATTACAGGAAATTAATCAGCAAGAATTTTCTTTTTTCATGTCAAAACAAACAATTCCAGCCATGGTTAATTTTCTCCATGAACATCATATTGATATTTTACGCTTAGATTATAAAAATCAATTGGAAGAGTATTTTTTAAAAATGACTCAATCCTAATTTATATGAAAGAATTTGTTGCTATACTTAAAAATGAATTGATAAAAACAATCAAACGTCCCCGGAGTTTTATTGGGTTTGGTGTGATTTTATTTATTTGTATTATGTTACAAACTGCCTTTTATCATGATGGAAAAGAAATTTTATCTTTTGTAACACAACAATTCGAAAACACCTTTAATATTCAAGGAAAGGTTTTAAACGGAAATTTAATTTGCTTTATTTTATTGCAAACACTTATTGTGCAAATGCCATTGTTAGTAGCCTTAGTTACAGGTGATTTGATGAGTAGCGAAACTGCGAGTGGCACGATACGTTTTTTATTATCCACACCCGCTAGTCGAACTAAGATTGTGGTAGCGAAGTGGTTGGCTGGCTTGTTTTACACATTACTTTTATTAATTGTATTGGGTATTATGGCATTAATTGTGTCGAAATGGATATTTGGAGATGGCGATATGATGGCTTTAAATAGTGAAGGATTAACGATCGTTCGAGCAGATGATATTAATTGGCGTTGGGCCTTTGCAATTTTAATTGCTTTTTTGTCTTTAAGTGTGGTGGCGAGTTTGGCACATTTGTTTTCTTGTATTATGGACAATTCCATTACGCCTATCGTAACAGTGATGGCAATCATCATTGTTTTTACAATTATCGGCATGTTTGATTTACCAAGCTTTGATCTCATCAAGCCATTTTTATTTACCACTCATATGATTTCATGGAAAAGCTTATTTGAAGACCCTGTGCCATTTCATGATATTTTAATTTCATGTCTTGTGTTAATTGTGCATATTATATTGTTTTTATCGGCATCCATTTTTTATTTTAATCGAAAAGATATCCAATCCTAATGAAAAAATTACTTCTTGTATTATGTTGTCTTTTTAGTTTGCATGTGCGAGCCGAAGATCCTAAAGTGTTGATACGTGAAATCAATAAGAAGTTTAATTTAGTGAATGATTACACGGCGAATATTTTCATGCGTTTTAATGTACCTGGGGTAAAGATGAGCAGTTTGCAAGGCAAGGTTTTATTCAAAAAGCCTAATAAATTTAAGATTAGAGCTAAGGGTATATTTTTCTTGCCAAGACAAAATCCTATGGAGAATATTAGTGCGATGTTAGTAGATACGAATGCATACACTAGTATAATTTCTGGCTATGAAATCATTAAAGGAAATAATTGTGCCATAGTGAATATTATTCCTTTGAAAAGTGATCAAGAATTGATACTCGGAAAGCTTTGGATAGATACGAAACGTATACTCATTTTAAAATCACAGATTACCACAAGAAATAACGGTACTATTGAGACGTTCAATGAATATGGATTATTAACAAAATATGCTTTACCAGATAAGATTAGTATTCAGATCGAAATGAAGAAGGTTAAAATACCTAAAATGATGTCCGCTGATTTAAATAAAAAGTCATCAAGTAAAAAAGACGATAACAAAATTGAAATCGGTATTATAGATTTGACATTTACCAATTATAAACTCAACACAAAATTAAAAGATCAAGACTTTCAGGATCAAGAATAATTTTATTTTCCTTGAATTAGTTTGTTAATTTTTGAAGCAGTTTGTGGATGATAATTTTCCTTTGATTTCTCGAATATTGATTTAGCCATTAACTTTCCTTTATCTGTGTTCATCATCGCACTATACAAAGGTTCAAGAAATTTTTTCCTTCCTACTTTGGAGAGAAAAACTTCCATGGCAGGGTAGGCCGCTTCATAGTTCGAATTGATTGCAAGTTTATACCATTCATCTGCAATTTCACAGTTACCGATTCCTGTAAATTTAAATTGTTGATCTAAATCCTTCATTTTTTCTACTAATAATGGATGAGATAATTTTCGAAGCATTTGCAACCATTCATGGGTCGACCAATTTTTTGTTTGGATTTCATTTGCCTTACCTCCGTTTTCAAATTTACTCACGGCCTCATTCACTTGTTTAAATCTTTCTGGAAATGTATGAGGGCAATTATCTGGCAATCCTGGCTCATAAACCCATTCATTTATTTTTAAGGTTGCTTTTAATGAAGTATCATCCTTAAATAAAGTTTGATCCATAAAATCTAAACAAGCTTTGGTGGTCATTGGAATAAAAGCATGTGACTGGAAATAAGTATTTATAAAAGGATCAAATTTTTCCCTTCCCACATTCTCTTCTAGCATTCTTAAAAATACTGCACCTTTTTCATATGGAATATTAGTAAATGCTTCTTCTGGATGTCTGCCTTGTAACTCTATTCGTAATCTTGTATCAGGATGATCATTTCCAAGATCTTTTAAATCACTTTGTAAGTCTTGGTAACCGAGTTCCCACAGCATGTCGTTGTAACTTTTGCCACTAATTTTTTCCATGATTCTTCTCTCGAAATAAGTAGTGAAACCTTCATTTAACCATATATCATCCCAAGTTGCATTCGTGACTAAATTACCGCTCCAACTATGAGCCATTTCGTGCGCAATCAAAGAAACCAAGCTTTTATCTCCAGCTATAATTGTAGGGGTTGCAAAAGTTAATTTAGGGTTTTCCATACCCCCAATCGGAAATGATGGCGGAGCAACCAATACGTCATATTTACCCCATTTATAAGGCCCGCCTAATTCTTCAGCTGCCTTCATCATGTTTGGTATATCGCTTAATTCTTTTGCCGTTTCTTGTAACATGCATGTCTCGGTGTATACGCCACTTCTTGAATCAATAGGTTGATAACTAATATCACCAACTGCAAGTGCTATTAAGTAAGTTGGAATAGGGATATCCATATTAAAATGGTATTTACCTTCCTTATTTTGTACTGTGGGATTTTCTGCACTCATCACTGCCATCATACCAACAGGAACTTCAGCATCTGCTTCATAAGAAATTCTAATTGCAGGGACATCTTGGCAAGGCACTAGCGATCGGGCGTAAATACTTTCACATTGAGTAAATAAATAAGGCAGTTTTTTTCCAGCTGTTTGAGAAGGCGCTAGCCATTGTAATGCTGTTGCTTTAGCACCTGTATGATATTGAATGATTACCACTGAATCATTTTCATGAATCGGAATTAATAAGCCACTACCATATACTTCATCTAGCTTAGAAAGTGAATACTTCACTTCCTTATTATCAACGAGTACTTTTTCTATTGTTAAATCATAGGTGTCAAAAATAATATTTTTAGCTTTTGATAAATTCTTAAAGCTCCAAATGGCAGTGCCAGATATTTCTTTCTTTTCAAAATCTACTTTGTACTTCCATGATAATTTGGTGGTTTTAACTTGTTCATAATTTGAATAAGTCTGCATGGCCTTATTGAGTTCTATCTTCTCAGTTGTTTGTTGTTGGCAAGAAAACAAGAATAAACAAAGAGAAACAAGAAGTAATACTCGCATAAATATTTTTTTAGTGGTTCAAATGTATGAAATCAAATTGTATTTCATTGGTTCATGAAAATCCTCCAAGATTCATCGGCCTGATAATACAGCATTTCTAACCCATTTTTAATATGAGCACCTTCTGCTTCACAAAATGTAAGAAATTTTGTTTTGGGCGGATTGTAAATCAAATCGAATGCTATATGTTTTTTACTGATAAATTGATAGGGTAGAGGTAATACTTGATCGATATGAGGATACATTCCAACAGGAGTCGTATTAATTAACAAGTGATATTGCTTCATGACGTTTTCATCTAAATCTGCATAGGTAATACAATCTTTAGCTTCATTTCTACTGACTGATTGAAAAGGTATTTGATGTTTTCTTAAAACAAATTTTACCGCTTGTGCCGAACCTCCTGTCCCAAATACTAGTGCTTGAATAGGTTGTTGCATAATTTTCATGAGTGAAAGTTCAAAACCAATTACATCAGTATTATAGCCTATTAAACGACCTTCTTTTATTTGAACGCAATTTACAGCACCTATAAGTTTAGCGACTTCGTCAATTTCATCTAGATATTGTATAATTTTTTCTTTGTAAGGGATTGTAACATTAAATCCTTGAATTTGGTTGAGCTGAATCAATGCTGGAATTTCATTTAATTCTTTGAGAGGGAAATTATCATAGCTTGCCTCTATGTGTTGTTCTGCAAATTTCTCTTCAAAATATGATTTTGAAAATGAATGTCCTAGCGGATAACCTATCAGCCCAAATTTTTTCACAAAAAATAAATGTTTATTACCTAAGCTTTATCTAAATAAAACATAAAAGTATCACCTCTTAATCCAACTCTTGTAGCCTCTAAAGGAATTACTTCGTTCGGCGCAATATTACCTAAGTTTACATTACATCCACAGAGTTCAAGGAAATAAACTTGTTGTGCTTTCTGTGGTGCTTCCCAAATAATTTTTTCTACAGGAATTTGGGTTAATATTTCTTGGACCAAACCTTCTCTTACTTCGCCACTACTTCTATAAATTCCTACATTTCCTGCTTCGCGTGCTTCTGCTATGACGTAAGAACTTCCAGCTTCTAATTCAGCTTTCATTAATTCTATCCATTTATAAGGTGGCATAATATGGGCGGCGTCTTTGCTACCCACTTCGCTTAAAACATTCACATGTTTGGCTAATTTTTCGATATAACCGCATTTTTCTGCATGAGGAATAACAATTGAGCCGTCTGAAACTTCTACATGTTTTAACCCAAACTCTTGAATCATACTTAAATATTCATCGAAACAATTTCTAATCACAAATGCTTCAAAGAGTGTACCCCCAAGATATACGGGCATATCATTATCCGCGTAGACTTTTAATTTTTCTTTTAAATTAGGCGTTACCATCGAAGTACCGAAACCTAATTTAACTAAATCTACATAGGGATTTGAAACAGATAAAAAATTATGAACTTCTTGAATACTGAGTCCTTTGTCCATAACCATGGTTACGCCATCAACTCTTGGTTTGGCAGTTCTAAATGGAATGTGTGGTAATGTATAATTCATTTTGCAAAAGTAAGTGAATGAGTAAAATTGTAGATATTTAATTTTGTAAGATAAAAATTTGTTTTGTGAATCTAAGCGTAATTTGCCTGATTGCAGTATGTGTCAACTATAAGGTTTGCAAACAAATAGCTTGATTTTTTACTTTTTGTTAATTAATTTAAAACGAATATTCAAAAAATTGTTATATTTATGACAAATATTACCAAATGAAATCAATTTTGACTGCTTTACTCTTGTTGAATTTTTCAATGATTTATGCGCAAACTACTATTACTACTGCTTATCCGCCATTAGCTACCACTTTTAGCACAGGCGTTACTGCAGTTACTTTTTCTGTCAGAAATAATAATGCCTTTCCAGTGATTTTAACAAATATTACTAATTTACAGGGGCCTTTGTTTGCAGAAAATGGATATAAACTTTATTATTCTACCACTTCACAAGGTGGAGTTCCATATCCTGCGGCACCTTATGTATATGGTCCTTCTACTTGGTTAGGTCCAATTTCTTCGGATTCAGTCTTTTCGACCACAGTATTTAATTCATTTGTTACACCTTTTGATTGTATTGGACTTACTATTCCAGCTAATGCAACATATCGATTTGCACTTCAAGGAACAAAGGGAACTTCAGTAAGAGGTGCAACAGCCACGCCTAATATATTTTCTGGAGGTGGGGTAGATTTATTAGTAGGAAACTTTGCAGGTGTTGGCGGCAATGTAGGTTATTTTACTTGGGATAATTTAGGTTGGAATACGCCTTATTTTTTCGATGGTAGTATCACTGTAGCACCATTGAATACCTATACAGATATTCAAGTTAAAAGTATAACTCTCCCAAATGCTAATTCAATTTGTAATGCTAACAATCAAAATGTAAGTGCTATCGTTTGTAATAAATCTACTCAGACTTATAACTTTGCCACCAATAATGTAAATGTAAATTTCAATATTACTGGTCCTGGAAGCCCGCAAACAGCAAGTTTGAATTTAAATAGTGGCACTTTAGCACCTTGTAATTGCATAAATGCTACAATTAGCAATATTGATTTTTCTAACGGAGGTACTTATTATGCTAATGCAACCGCTACAGTGAGTGGTGTAACTGATGCTAATTTGACAAACAATTCAAGAACAGATTCTACAACAAATTATAAACCAACAGTATCACTTTTATTCGATACAATTTGTCAATATTCAAATGGTGCATCTTATGCTGGATTCACTTCGAGTGGATGTCAGCCTATTAAAAAGAAAATGACCATAAACACATTAGTCAATACACCGGTTGCTATTGATGGTTCGAGTGATGCCACAGCCACTCAATTTGCCATCGGAGGTTTGCCAGGTTTACC
>JAGNOY010000066.1 GCA_017989935.1 Chitinophagaceae bacterium | reverse complement strand
TGCATCAAAATCAAATTCTAACACACAATCTGAATAATATTAGCATACAAGTTAACACCCCTTATTTTGGAAATATTCAAAATCTTCAATATGAATATCGAGTCAATAAGGATGTAACCTGGAAGAAAATGACAGGAGATAAATTGTATTTAGATGCCTTGTCGCCAAAGTCGTATCAAATACAAATACGTGCGCATGATGTGGATCAGCAGTTGTATGGAATACCGCTAATATGTTCGTTCGAAATTCTTGCACCCATTTATCAACGATGGTGGTTTATAGGCTTAGCTATTATTTTAACTCAAGCAGGCTTCTTATTGTTATATCGCTACTATTCAAAGCGAAAACATGTAATGATAGATTTGCAACATCAGTTAGCCTTGTCCAAACACGAAACTTTCAGTGCAAGTATCAATCCACATTTTATTTTTAATGCCTTAAATAGCGTGCAGCATTATATCAATACTAATGATAGACTCAATGCCAATAGATATCTTACAGGCTTTGCTAAGTTAATTCGTAAGAATTTTAATGCCACTAAGCAGTTAGAAATAACGATAGCGGAAGAAGTTGAAAATTTGCAATTATATTTAAATTTAGAGCGAATGCGTCAACAAGAAGCCTTCTCTTACCAAATTGATATAGATCCAGAACTTGATGCAGAAGAAATTCTTATACCTGTAATGATTATACAGCCATTTGTTGAAAATGCTATTATACATGGTTTTGTTGGAAGTGAGCAGGCCGGATTTATTCTTATTTCTTTTAAAAAAGCGAATCAGTCACAATGCCAAATTAGCATCCAAGACAATGGGGTAGGTATTGAAGGTAGTCACGCAAAAAACACAAACACGCAACATAAAAGCAGTGGAATAGCCATCACAGAACAACGTATTTTGTTGTATGGAAAAATAAAAAAGCAAGCAGTTTCAGTGACGAAAAAAGTAGCCTTTCCAAATTCAATCACGAATCCTGGCTATCTGGTGAAAATAATATTGCCTTTACAAGTGTAATTTTTTTATGCTCCCGATAATTTTTTCAGTCGCTGCATGAAGCGTTTCGGGAACCCTCTTAAATTTTAAGGTTACATGAGTTTTATACCTAGGAGATAAATGTAATTATTTATTAAAATTTATATATACAAATTTGTATATATACAAATTTGTATATAATTTCGCCTTCTAAATTGAAAAAGACAAATGAGAAACATGACAGGTTCTCCAGTAGAAGGGGATGAATTTTTTGGAAGAGAAAAGGAACTAGAATTCGCTTGGATGCAGCTACAGAATGGCAATTCACTAATCCTCCCAGCCCCAAGAAGAGTTGGCAAAACATCCTTTGCGAAGAAATTGCTAACGATTGCGAAAAAGCACCAATGGAATACCCTCGAACTAGATCTACAGCAAATTAATACCGAAGAAGCATTTATTAATTACTTGCTGGAACAAATACGAAATCAAAGTTGGTTTCAAAAAACTAAGCATGCTTGGAGTGAAAAAGTATCTCAGATTTTAGAAAGTATTAAGCCAAGTTTTCAGAAGGAGGATGTAACTGTTACGCTGTCGTGGGAATCAAAGAGGTCAGATATATTTGACCAGTTAAAGAGCTTGCTAAACCATGAAGAAAATACCCTTGTTGTAATCGATGAAGTAACTGTTTTACTTGGAAGTTTAGTTAAACAGGTCAACGGAATAGCTAAAGTAGAGTTTTTTATGAATTGGTTACGTGGTTTGCGAATGGTAACTAATTCAAATATTCGTTGGTTATTTTGTAGCTCTGTTGGTATCGAAAATTTTGCACATATTCATGCCATTAGTTATACATTAAACGATTTAAGTTCGCAACATATAGGCGCTTTTAATGATGATCAAACTAAAGAATTCCTTATTTTTTTATCGAAAGCCAATAAGTTGATTCTTGAAGAAGCCGTTCAGATATATTGTATGAAGAAAATTGGTTGGCATCTTCCCTACTTTCATCAAATTTTGATAAACAAAATTCACTTCCTTCATTTTACAACAGGGCTTGAGATTACAAACCTAGTTGTCGATAAGGCCTATCAACTTTTATTAGAAGAAAATTCACTCAGTACTTGGGATGAGCGTTTGAAAGATTACGGCCTCTTAGAAGCTCCAGCTAGAGTCATATTAAATGCATTGTGTAAAGTGGCTGAAGGAGAATCACGCGATCTTTTACTAAATAGAATTATGAAAAATAAAAAAGAAGTAGAAAAGAATGAATTGCTATTGAGTCAATTACTCAAACTGCTTCGCAATGATGGATATATCGATTTGTCAGAGGCTAAAAAATATGTTTTCCGTTCGCCTTTATTACGTGACTTTTGGTTTAACCGATTTATACAATGAAAATGAACAAACCGATTTCCCTTAGCCAAATTGGATTATACAATCCGCAACGTGTTAGCGACGAAATAAGCGAAAGCCTATTTGTTGCTCGTACCAAAGTGTTTGATTTTTTGATGCAGAAAATTACTCAAGAAAAACCAAACAGCATTGCCCAACACTATCTTATTATTGGACAACGAGGTATGGGTAAGACTACCTTGCTCAAACGCATTGAAGTGGCCCTCAGAAAATCGCCATACAAAGAGCATTTTGTTCCGCTATTATTTCCAGAAGAACAATATAATTTGAAACACTTAGCCGAGTTTTGGTTAAATAGTTTAGATGCCTTAGCTGATACGTTGGAAGTAGAAAATAGCAAAGAAGTTTCTTCTTTAGATAAAGAAATTGAAGAACTAGCTACTATTAAAAATAATGATGAAGTGGCGAGCAAAGCCTTTAAACTTCTTTTGGCTACTAGCAAAAAAATGAAGCGCCGACCAGTATTGCTCATAGATAATTTGAGTTTGATATTTGATCGACTTAAGGAAGAACAGCAGTTTGTGTTACGCGCTCAGCTTATGAGCAATGGGGCACCTATTATTATGGGTGCCAGTGCAGTGGTGATAGAAGATACCTTTAAGTATGCAGCGCCGTTTTATGATGCCTTCCAAATTTTACATTTGGCAAAACTTACCTTTACTGAATTAATTGAAATACTAAACAACCTTGCATCTCTTACCCATAGCGATGATGTGTTGCCGATAATACAAAAGGAAATTGCTCGCCTCAAAACCATTTTTGAATTAACGGGTGGTAACCCACGTACTGTTACCATGCTTTTTAAATTAATAGTAAAAGGCATGACCGAAGAAATAAATGATGACCTAGAAGCTCTGTTAGATGAGGCTACACCGCTGTATAAAGCTCGTTTTGAAGAGTTGGCCTTACAGATGCAAATTGTGTTAGATGCCATTGCTTTAAACTGGGACCCAATAGATATGAAGTTGTTAGTAAAAGAAACGGGCTATAAAAACACCCACCTCTCGCCCATACTAAAAAGGTTAATTGATGTTGGCTGGATAGAACGCATTACAGCATTTAAAAGTAAAGGCGATGCCTTTCAAATTAGCGAACGTTTTTTTAATATTTGGTTTGTAATGCGCAGAGGTAGCCGTAGACAAAAAAAATATTTGTACTGCCTTTCTCGCTTTTTAGAAACATATTATGGCCCGAATATAGACGAGTATGCCAACGAACGTCTTACAAAAGAAAGTGATCAAGAAGTTTTTTATGCCACCAACTTAGCCTTAGCACAAGTCGTAAACAATAAAAGTTTGAGTGCTGAATTAGAACAACGAAGCCTAGACAAATTGCGAAGCATGGCTGAAAGCGACCCAGAAATTTATACACGTTATGATATAGTGCGAGAAGGCGATGCGGTAGATTTAAGTGCAGAGCAACAAGTTGGAAAATGGCTGGCATTAATTAAACAAGAACCAAAGAATGCAACGTATTATTATGAATTAGGAAGAGTATACAACAACCTATTGGAGAATTACCCAGAAGCAGAGAAAGCCATTTTAAAAGCTATTGATTTAAACAAAAACTATTCACGTGCTTGGAATGGCCTAGGAAATATATATAGTACGAGTTTCTTTGAAAGATATACTGAAGCGGAAGAGGCATATTTAAAGGCCATTGAACTAGACGACAAGGATGCTTGGCCTTGGGTTAATTTAGGAATTCTGTACCAAGTACATTTTCAAAAATACCAGGAAGCTGAAAATGCCTATAAAAAAGCCATAGAATTGGATAATAAAGATTCTGCCTTTTGGTTTAACTTAGGAAAACTTTACCAAGAACATTTTCAAAAATATGAAGAAGCAGAAATGGCGTATAAAAAAGCCATAGAATTGGATAATAAATTTTCATACCCTTGGAATGGTTTAGGAAATCTTTATACGAATCATTTTCAAAAATATGAAGAAGCAGAAATGGCGTATAAAAAAGCTATAGAATTGGATAATAAATTTTCATACCCTTGGAATGGTTTAGGAAATCTTTATACGAATCATTTTCAAAAATATGAAGAAGCAGAAATGGCGTATAAAAAAGCTATAGAATTAGACAATAAAAATTCTTTCCCTTGGAATGGTTTAGGAACTTTATATCATGACAAACTTGAATGGAATGAAGAAGCAGAAAAATGCTATTTAAAGGCCATAGCTTTAGATGAAAAAGAACCGTTTGCGTGGGGCAACTTGAGTCTGCTTTATCAATACAAATTAAAAGATTACGATAAGCTTGAGCGAAATTATTTGCGTGCAATTGTATTAGATAACAATGATACTGCTATTAAACTTAAGCTTATTTATCTGTACCGAGATAAATTAAATAAATTGAATGAAGCCGAAAAACTGTTTACGGAAATAGAAAACGATATAACCAAAGATGATAGTTATTTTTTAAATAAAAGTCTGTTTGCTTTGTACAATAATAACCAAGGTATCGCAAAAGAGTTTTTGTTGCAAGCTTTTGAGCAAATTGATAAACGTTTGCCTACACAAACACAGAATGATTGGTGGCGCTATGGTGCTGCCGTTAATCAATTGAAACAAGGTTTGTGGTTTACAAACATCATGGAAGAAACAGGTTATAATATATATCTCTCTCCATTCTATGTTGCGCTCCTAGCTATGCAAGAAAAAGATAGAGAAGGGTTTTTATTATCTAAGGCAGCCGAGTTGCGCGAACCAGCCAAACAACTAATTGAACTGATGGAGAATATATAGTGCCAACCAACAGGTATCATCGAAATCTAGTTGATGACAAAACCAACAAGGTTGAAGCTAACTTAGCCGCATAAAGGGTAGTGATATCGCGTTTAATAAAGCAACTTGAAAATGACAAGAAGGTAATTTTGTTTCGAAATGAACTTACGTTGATGAATACTTTTTAGAACTTCTTATTTATGCTCCCGATGATTTTTTCAGTCGCCTAATGTTTCGTTGCGGGAACCCTGATTGAGTTTTTTCTTACCTGATGTTGAGTCTAAGAATATATAGTAAGTGAAGAATACCAACATTGCCGAGATTTGATATTGCCTTCTCTGTGCAACGCTGTGTCGTATTTCCTCTGTGATCCTTTTTGTAAAACTAGGTAATATGACACAGTGAGGCGCGGCGAAGATGACAGAGTTCGATCTGAGGTTAACTAGATGCCAGTGAGAAGTGAAATAACGTAAATAGGAGGCAAGCTTTTCGAACAGACATGGAATAATGCCTTACACTAAATGATTGCCTAATTTACTTTAAGTCTCCTCAAATCAATTGATTTCACGTTGAACAGCAGCCTTAAAAATTTCTTCGTAAGTATCGCAAAATTAATTTGTTGATTCAGTTCCTTTAGAATCCTATTTCTATCGAAGTTGCAACCAATTGGTTCCATCCGATATGATTTCGATACTCATATTTGCACCTATCGTGCTACTCACCGCTCCTGACATATTGGTATAGTTCGAAATGGTTCTCACCGAAGTCGATCGATTCATAATCGTGTATACACGATTCGTGCAATCCGAAGCTGTAGGTAATACCACCGAAGCTGAGCCGGTCAAATACCAAACCGAAGCTGTATTATCTAATGTAACACTGCCGATACCAGGTACTTTATTTAACTTCATAGCCAAAGCTCCATTCAAGACTAATTTACTTTTCGGGGAATTTTCACCGATGCCTACATTCCCATCATATTGCACCACCATAGCATTACTTGGCATAGAGGCAGAAGCACCATTACCAATAATAAATAAGGGCGTCTCCGGTGTTAAAGCAGTTTGTGGAGCAAGTATGGTATCATTGGCATACCCGATCACCATACCCGAGTAGCCATTACTTTGGTTATAGGATCCAAAAGCCGCCGATGCTTGTGCTTCCGTTTTCGTTAAGTATCCGCCGACAAATGACATCGGGGAATTTGCCTCGCTATAATGCCCTATGGCAATCGAAAAATTAGCACTAGCCACATTGTGCGAACCGGCTGCAAAAGATCCCACTCCAGTTGACGTGCTTTCTTCTCCCAGCGCAACAGAAGAAAGAGCGGTGGCTTTACAAAACTCACCTATAGCAATAGAGTTAGGGAAAAGTGCCTCGCAACTCGATCCCATGGCAATGGAACTAATACCTTTTGCTAAGCATCCTGTTCCCATGGCAACGCTGTAAAGCCCAATACTATCGATATTCCAATTGTTATAAGCAAAAGCGCCGGCGCGAAAAGCACCTTTTACGGTATTGAAAAACATATGTGACGAATTGAGTGGAAAAAAAGAATAATCCACGGAATGTCCCGAACCGATTTCACCTCTCACATATAACCCATCGCCTTCTATTTTCACACATCCGTTACTGGCATTAATCACACGTCCGTTGCCATTGTTGTAAAGATCATTTAAACTATTGGGTATGGTAGGAGGGGTTGTCCACGAAGCTTCACCCTCATTGTTGGATATTAAAATTTTTCCATTACCCGGATTTCCTCCGCGTATCCGAAGTGTACCATTGATGTCTAAGGTTGAAGTTGGACTCGCCGTAGCAATACCTACATTGCCTTGGTTAGGTTGTAAGATTAATTGATTACCCAAAGCAGACTCTACAACTAAACTTGTATCGGTTGGATAAATAACACCACCTAGGGTTCCGTTAGGATTAGGGATTGTTTTATTATAAAAATTAATTCCATTTCCATTAATGTTTAGCGATCTTCCAAGACTAGTTGCATTATATCCTATACCTACCTTACCATCATTTCGTACATTAAACAATGTATCCATATTTTGATTGCGCACCAAAAGTGGAGTCGTATTTATCGATGGCGCTACAATATCCATACTTGCATTGGGACTGATGGTATTGATGCCTATTTTTCCGCCGCCGCTTATAGTCATGCGCACTGTATCTCTGGTGCCTAATTGCAAGGGAGCATTTTCTTTGTTGATGATGCGAGCATCGGCAGCATTCACTTCCATCACTAAACCATCGGCAGCCGTGTGACCCGTATTGGATGTCGTAATGCGAAGATCTTGAAGTGCAGTGTTCTCATTGATATGCAATTTCGAAATAGGCGCATTATTGGCACCAATTCCTACATTCGTGCCATTGTCTTGCACTTGTGAATTGATACCGCTCGAAGTCCCATTAAATTTAATCAGAAAGTTTGAAGTCCCACTTACATCCGAAGCCGGAACAACAGGTGTGGCCCATGACGCTAAACCATTGGCATCTGAGGTTAATACCTTTCCTGTTCCTGGTGTGCCACCTGAAATTTTTACTTGCCCATTTACATCCAATTTAGCACCGGGATTAGAGATTCCAATACCCACATTACCAGAGGCATCCAAGGTCATGCGTGTAAGATTATTCGTGCCAAAGTCGAGGCTTGCATTTTCTTTATTTAAGATAGATGCTTGAGTCCCTGAATTATAAATTTGTAATCCATCCGTAGCACTGCTTCCTGTGGTAGAATTAGTTAATCGAAGATCGCTTAAGGAGGTACTACTTTGAACATGTAGTTTCGAAATGGGGCTACTACTTGTACCGATGCCTACATTGGTTCCGTTGTCAACCACCTGCGAATTCACACCAGATGTACTACCTGAAAAACGAACCAAATAGTTGGAGGTTCCGCTCATATTGGCCGAACCCGCCGGACCTTGTGCTCCGGTAGCGCCAGTTAATCCTTGTATACCTTGTGGACCTTGAGGTCCCGGCACGGCAGTTTCCCATGTGGCAAGTCCATTGGCATCGGAGGTGAGTACTTTACCTGCTCCAGGAGCACCTCCTGAAATTTTAATTTGACCGTTTATATCTAAAGTAGTGGCTGGAGAACTTGTATTAATACCAACACGATTATCATTTCTAACCACCATAGCATTGTGGCGATTGGTGCTACTGCTTCCATTGCCCACCATAAATAAGGGCGTCGTTGATTGTATGCTTGATTCTTCGGCAACAAGTGTATCATTAAAGCGGCCCACAACGGTACTTGAAAAACCATTGGCGATCAATGATTCTCCACTGGCGAGTGCATTGGTTCCTCTTACGATACATAAATTACCTAACGCTATAGAGGCATTACCATAGGCGTTAGTCCCCACACCATGGCTCATGGAATAGGCGCCATTGGCAATTGTAGCAAAACCGGTAGCATACGATGATAATCCTTTGGCTTGTGTGTTATGTCCTATTGCTGTGGAATAGTTTGCACTTGCTGCTGATCCATTGCCAAAGGCCATCGAGTGTAATCCAGAAGCATTGGCATTTTCGCCTAACGCAATGGCGCCAGTGGCAGGGGCTTCGGCATTATTTCCAAGTCCAATACTG
>JAGNOY010000065.1 GCA_017989935.1 Chitinophagaceae bacterium | reverse complement strand
GTTAAAACAGCATTTACGCATGCGATAAAAAAATACAAAAGAAACATCAATAAATCTTCTGTATTGTCAATATGAAAAGTAAGAATAGGTGGAATGAAAAAGTAGTTCCAAATTAAGGCACTTAAAACTGCCGCACTCAATACTGGAAGAATGTCAAACAACATGGCAACAATAGAAACTGTTACAAGCAAGATTAAAGCCACTGTTTTATAGCCAACAAACTGTAAGCCAAAATAACATGCAATTGAAGTCAAGAGTACTAAAGCAATACTAATTAGGTATTGATGTAGTAAACTGTATTTTCGTGTATTAACTAAGTTCAACTTATTTACTTGTATAAATTTCAAAGTTAGTTACTAAGCTATAAAGATTTTGTAAAGATGTGTTTATCGCGCTTAGTTGTAGGGATGAAAAAATAGGCTATGTAAGCTTTGTAAGTTTCGCTTAAATTTAATTAACGTGTTTTTTTATGTAGTTAATTATAGTAAAATGATTTTAAGTTATTTTCGCTTAAATTGTTGAGGAAATGAGAAAATTATTAGTCGTATTGCTTTTGGTAGTAAGCCAATTTGTGTTTGCGCAACCAAGTTTTGAATGGGCCAAAAATTTTGGAGGTAGTTTGCAAATTCAGGTGCATGATATGGAGTTAAATAGTGCCGGCTATTTGTATAGTGTTGGACAGCTATCTGGGAATGCAGATTTTGATCCTGGGCCTAGTACGAATTCTTTGTATGCTCTAGGTTATGCTGATGTATTTATCCTCAAGTTAGACGCAAATGCAAATTACCAATGGGCAAAACGCATTGGTGGAAATAGCGCACAAATGGAATGCTATAGCATGGATATGGATTCAGTTGGTAATATTTATTTGACAGGCGCCTATAATGGTACAGTAGATTTTAATCCTGACCTGGGAATCTATAATTTAACCAGTTCAGGGTATAAAGATATTTTTGTGTGTAAACTCGATTCAAATGGAGTATTCATTTGGGCTAGAAGTATTGGAGAATCAATCAATGACCAAGAAGCAAATTCAGTTTCATGTGATCACCATGGCAATGTATTAGTCACTGGTAAATTTAAAGGAACTGTAGATTTTGATCCAGGTACAGGGGTAAGCAACCTCACGGCAGTATCTAATTTAAGTACAGACATATATATCCTTAAATTAGATAAAAATGGAATTTATAAGTGGGCAAGATCTTTTGGCAATGCAAGCGCAGATTGGGGAAGTTGTATTGACGTAGATGACATGGATAATGTATACTCTACAGGTAAATTTGTTGGTACAGTAGATTTTGATCCATCCGCTGCCGTGTATAATTTAACTCAATCAGCAAGTAATAGTAGTGGCGCTTATCTTTCGAAATTAGACTCGAATGGAAATTTTTCATTTGCCAAACAATTTTCAGGAAATGCTTCTGTAGAAGGTAAATCACTTATTCTAGACCAGAATAACTATATATATACTGTGGGTGAATTTTCTGGTACAGCTGATTTTGATCCTGGAATAAGCGTCTTGAATATTACTTCACCAAGCCATGATTTATATATTAGCAAGCTTGATAGCAATGGAAATTTATTGCAAGTGAAAAATTTTGGCGCACCTAATTTTGGTTTAATTTACACTGAACAAATCAATCTAGATAATGCAGGAAATATTTATATCTCTGGCTCTTTTACAAATACCATTGATTTTGACCCTAGTATTAACTCTTTTAATCTAACATCAAATTCTCAGAGTAGTGACATTTATGTGGCAAAATATAATCCAAATTTCGATTTTGTATGGGCTGTAAGCATGGGTGGCATTCAAGGAGCAGAAAATGGAGAAAGTGTAGTCATAGACAATTCAAATAATGTGTTTACAGGTGGATATTTTTTGGGCACTTCAGATTTTGATCCTAGTCTTGCAGTATATAATTTGACTGCCACCTCAAATATTGCTGGTTTCATTCAAAAGCTCGGACAATGTGTACCAAGTTATACTTCACTCTCAGCAAGTGCTTGCAATGCCTATACTTTAAATGGTCAAACCTATACGAGCTCAGGAAGCCATATTCAAGTTTATACAAATGCTGTTGGGTGTGATAGTCTTGTAACCCTGAATCTAACTTTAAATGCTTCAACCACTAATTTGAATGTATCAGCTTGCAACAATTTTACATTCAATAATCAAGTAATCTGGCAAAGTGGAATCTATTATGACACATTAGTCAATTCATTAGGCTGTGATAGCTTGCTTGTTTTAAACTTAAACATTCAAAATCCTACTTATGCTAATATAAGTCAATCAGCTTGTGATAGTTATACCTTGAATGGACAAACCCTTACCCAAAGTGGAATTTATTATGACACTTTATTGAATGCAGGAGGCTGCGATAGTTTAGTGACTTTAAATTTAACTATACAGCATGCGAGTAATGGAAGCACTTCTCAGGTTGCTTGTAACAGTTATATTTTCAACGGACAAACTATTACCCAAAGTGGAATCTATGCTGATACCTTAGTCAATTCAGTTGGTTGTGATAGCTTGTTAACCTTGAATTTAACGATAAATAGTTCAAGTAATTCAAGCGTCAATCAAACTGCTTGTGGTAGTTATGTTTTCAATGGACTAACCCTCATGCAAAGTGGGACCTATAATGATACCTTAATAAATTCAGTGGGATGCGATAGTGTAGTAAAATTGATTCTTACCATAAATAATCCGAATACCATGGTTACTCAAAATGGTTCACTCTTGTCTGCCTTAACTTCTGGAGCCACTTATCAATGGATCAATTGCCCTTCGTTTACAATCATCTTGGGTGCAACAAACCAAACATACAATGCCACAGCCAATGGTGATTATGCAATGATTATTACGCAAAATGGATGCACAGATACATCAATTTGTATGACTGTTACGGGCGTAGGAATTGAAGTACTAAATACGCAAAACTTCATTACAATTTCTCCCAATCCAACACATACAATGTTTAACATCGAATGTCCGATGAATAGTGCTAAAGTGATTGTATACAATTCATTCGGTCAAAAATTACTCAGTGCTAAAATCGAACATCATGCTGCTACCATAGATATCAGTCAGTATCCAAATGGCATATACATGGCCGAAATTATTGATGACAAAAAAACGTATAGAGTAAAAATTACGAAAGATTAAATGAAGAAACCGTTTCGAAAGAGGCGGTTTTTTTTTTGAAGCTATTCCCGCCATTCGCTGCAATGGCCTAGTTTGCCACGGACGTGTGTAGCTATAAATTAAATAGGAAGATGGCAAACTAAGGCCGATTTCCGCTACTGTCGGGGCTAGGGCTGAAGTGTTCAAATAGAAGTTTGGATAAACAATGAGTAGTGTTGTAATCCACTTCAATTTGCAAACTTAGAAAAGCATTAGTTGTTGTTTGGTTTGTTTGATTCTCAATTTCTATTTTCACTAGATAAATTGTAGATATTTTATTATGTAGTCTAATTCAGTTGAATGACTAACATTCATCCTCCATCACATCTTTCTTGAATAGATTGATCATTTTTTTCATCTCTTTTAGTTGTTTGATTCTTTCATCAATCGACAATAATTTTTTATCCAACACAGCTAACTTATCAGAGACAGTCATTTTGTTATTATACCAAGCATCCATCAATTGAGCAATTTCACTAATTGTAAAACCTACTGATTTGGCTGCACTAACCAACTCCAACTTCTCAACAGTTTCTTCATCGTAATGAAAATAATTATTCGACTTTATGTTTTCGTTTCTTTTGCCTTTTATCAATCCTGATTTTTCATAAAACCGAATAGTATGGGCAGTAATGCCTGTCCTCTTAGATAATTCGTTTATTAACATGAAGCAAAGATAGTTTGTACAAAAATAAATTACAAGTATAGACTATACTCTAATGTTGTATGTTCAGATTTTACAACCTAGTTTTGCTGAAAATTATTTGTAATCAACATGGCAACAGCATTAATAACAGGGGCATCCAATGGAATTGGATTAGAATTAGCAAAGGTGCATGCTTCAAAAGGCGGCGATTTAGTTTTAGTAGCTAGAAACAAAGCTAAATTAGAAGATTTAAAAACTACCTTGGAAAATCAATACAAGGTGAAGGTGTATACAATTGGTAAGGACCTTTCATCACCTAATGCAGCTCAGCAAGTCTACGCTGAAACAACCCAACAAAAAATTCAAATTGATTATTTAATAAACAATGCAGGCTTTGGAGATTTTGGCATGTTTGTAGAAACTGACTGGAACAAAGAATTGCAAATGATCAATTTGAATATCACCACCTTGACACAATTTACTAAATTGTATTTACAGGATATGGTAATGCGCCACAATGGAAAAATCATGAACGTAGCCTCAACTGCGGCTTTTCAATCTGGTCCAACTATGGCAGTTTATTATGCCACAAAGGCTTATGTTTTAAGCTTTTCAGAAGCAGTTGATAATGAAGTGAGCAACCAAGGTGTTACAATTACCGCGCTTTGTCCTGGTGCTACAGAAAGTGGTTTTCAAGCGGCGGCGGCGATGGAAGAAAGTAATTTAGTGAAAGGTAAAAAACTACCAACTTCAAAAGAAGTAGCGGAATATGGTTATAAGGCCATGTTAAAAGGTAAAACTGTGGCTATTCATGGCTTGATGAATTGGTTCATGGCAAATTCGGTACGTTTTACACCAAGAGCCTTAGTCGTAAAAATTACTCGTAAAATTCAAGACAAGTCAAAATAATCATGGAACAAATTACCAAATATTTTAATGCTGAGAAATACGAAAGTGTCATCTTCGTGCTAGTTGGTATTGTAGCGATTTGCTTCGCCACTTATTTTTTTGTAAAAATTAAACAACCTTTTTACAGTGGAATGGGATATCCGCTAATTGCTGTTGCACTGATACAAATAGTTGTAGGCAGTTTAGTTTATTTGAGAAGTCCAAAAGATATCATAAGAGTACAACAAATTGTTCAAACAGACATGTCGAGAATTCAAACAGAGGAGATACCGAGAATGAAGGTTGTGATGAAAAACTTTGATATATATCGTTGGGTAGAAATTGGATTGCTTATTGCAGGATTCATGCTGTTTTTCTATTTTCAACCAATGAGCATGTGGAAAGGCCTTGGACTAGGACTATCTATTCAGGCAGGTTTTATGCTGATGCTTGATTTTTTTGCTGAAAGTAGAGGAAAAATTTATCTTGACTATTTGAATGGCTTAAGTTAAAATTAAGTGCAAGCAAATACAAAACTTTATTTTCTAATAGATGACAAAGAATCTTGAGTTATCATTTAATGGTGAGTTATTAATTTATTTTTAATTTCAGCCTAGTAGCCAATTCCTTTTAAATATAAGCTTTCAATTTCTCTGATTCATGAGGAGATTTTTTAAAAATTCTTGAAGGCTAGAATTATCTTGTTGTATTGCGTGAGGGATAGTCGCGGAAATCCCACGCGCCTCGCGTGGATTGAAGCAATAGCCCGGCCTCGTTGGGCATGCAGCATGTTTCGGTTAAATCAGGGCTTGCTGCCTAACGAGACACGCCCAAATAAAAATCTACTCTTGTATAGCAGGTAAGTCGCTGTCTTTCTTGCCTAAAACTACTGCGCCTATCATGGCACTTAAAAAGAGTACACTCGCAATTTCAAATGGAAACACATATTCAGTAAAGAGAGTGGTTCCCAAATTTTTAATTAGTCCGATATTGGATACTTGATTCCAATCCATATGTTGCGATTCTAAGCCTGTAAACGTACTTTTTAAGGTAGCCACAAGGATTAATAATAAAGCGCCACCTGAAATTACCGCAGCAAATTGCACTAAAGAATTTTTCTGGGGCTCCGTATCACTATTGAGGTTCATCAACATAATCACAAATAAGAAGAGTACCATAATGGCACCCGCGTATACAATGATATTTACAATGGCTAAAAATTGAGCATTCATCATCACATAGTGAGAGGTGATGCAAAAGAAGGTCATGATTAAAAATAATACACTATTGATGGGACTGCGACTTAATATCACGCCCATGGCTAAGCCAAGTGTCATGATACTAAGAACCCAGAAAATGATTTGAGGTAAATCCATGTTTATGAATGATTATCTTGTTTTTGTTTCATCTCATCAGTCAAAGGAATCAACAAATCATCCTTTTTATAGATAAAGCCTTTGCGATTATAATCTGCTGGGGCAAAAGTTTGAGTTAAATAGATGGCATCTTTTGGGCAAGCTTCTTCGCATAGTCCACAAAAAATGCAACGCAACATATTGATCTCGTAGCTAGCTGCATATTTTTCTTCTCGGTAAAGGTGTGCTTCTGCAGGTAACCTTTCTGCTGATTCCATCGTGATAGCTTCTGCAGGGCAAGACAAAGCGCATAAGCCACAAGCTGTGCATCTTTCTTTTCCTTCTTCGTCACGGTTCAGAATATGTAATCCACGGAAAGTAGAACTAAATTCACGCTTTACATCAGGATAGTTAACTGTGGCTTTTTTTTGTAAAATATGACCTAATGTAACTTTTAATCCTTGAAAAATAGAAGGCAAATAGATGCTCTCTAAAAAAGTCATCGGGTGTCTATCTACCTGTTTTGCTCTATTGGATATCGAATAAGGCATATGGCTTATTTAGAATTAAAGAAATATAAAATGACGGCTCCTGTTATGAGCATATTGACAAGTGCTAACGGTATCATGCTTTTCCAACCAAGATTCATTAATTGATCATAGCGGAATCGAGGGATAGTCCAACGAATAAACATGAAAAATAAAATAAAGAAAACTGCTTTGGTGATTAAGGCGCCAACACCTGCTAAAGAAATAACTATAGACGGTGCATGCGCTGCAACCCAATCCATACCAGGATAATTATATCCACCAAAGAAGAGTGAGCTCAGAATCACTGAGGTGATGAACATATTGATGTATTCTGAAAATAGGTAGAAGCCTAATTTCATGGAGCTATACTCAGTATGGTAACCACCAATTAATTCACTTTCGCATTCGGCTAAATCAAAGGGAGCGCGATTGAGTTCCGCAAATGAACAAACTAGAAAAATAAGAAAAGCAAGGGGTTGTTTGAAAAAATTCCAAGTAAACCAGCCATCTTTCCAGAACCCATGTTGTTGTTCTACGATTTCTCTAAGACTAAGACTACCCGTCATCATCACTAAGGCAATCAGACTTAAACCTAAAGCTAATTCGTAAGATATAGCTTGTGAGGCGGCACGTAATCCTGATAGCAAAGAGAATTTATTGTTAGAGGCCCAAGCACCAATCATTACGCCGTACACACCTAAACTGACAACCCCGAATATAAAGAGGATGCCAATATTAATATCTGCCACTTGTAAAGCGAAAATACTTCCATCTGCTTTTTTAATATCTGGCCCCCAAGGAATTACGGCACTTGTCATACATGCCATCAGCATGGCTAAAGAGGGACCAAGGATAAATAAGAATTTAGAAGAAACAGTCGGGATGATTTCCTCTTTCATGAATAATTTTAAACCATCAGCTAGAGGTTGAAATAATCCGAATGGGCCTGCACGATTAGGGCCTCTTCTGTCTTGCATCACTGCTGATACTTTACGTTCAGCCCAAGTGCTATACATGGCAATACCAAGTGAGGCTCCCAAAATGATGGAAATCAAAATAACTTTTTCAAGAATGAGACCAAGGGAAATAGCCAATATCAACATGCGTAACCTGATTGAGCGCACAAAAGTAAATAAAGTAAGGCAATTTTAGAAGACCAATTTAGGGTTTTGCCTGTATTTATTTTGTGATTGGCAATCAAAGAAGTTTACTTTTTTTTAGGCGAATGAATTTGATGATGCTTCCGAAGGTAATAAGATTTTAAAATAAGGTAAAAATCCACTATAGGAATAAAGCAAAATAAGATGAATGATCCAATGGTTATAAGGGTTGTAAGTAAAATCAACATGGTTTTAATGTCTGGTAACATATCTCAAATTTTAAAGTGTTTTATAAATTTTGTTTAATAAATGGAGATCTTGTAGAGGCTCCTTGACCACTAATTTTTTTAGCTCGTGATAATCATGGTAAAGGAGTTCTTGAAATTTGAGTTTGATAATTGGGAAAGATTGTTGGCCTCTTTTATATTGATCATGCAGATAGCGCCAATGTTCTGGCAGTATAATAGCTGCAAAAAGTACTGTGCCAATGGCGAAGATGGATTTTTTGCCATTTCCGAAAAGAAAGAAGTACAGTCCGGCCTCATCTTTCAATTTTGTTTTATAATCGAGTAGAATATGAAATACATCATGTCTTTCTAATCTGTCGATGGGTTGTAATTTTTCTTGATGAAGAAAATCACCCAATGCTTTGCCCAAAGATTTTACGGGAAAATGAATGAGATCCTCAGTACTCAGTCCCCAAGGAGCTCGATGCTGTTTTACTTTGGCATGCACATGAATCGCTTTTGCCAGCAACCAAAGGGTAAATTTCTCTCTGAGGCTGTCGTGTTGGTGAAGTTGGTAATTAAATTTTGACATATAAAAGTACTTTGAAATACAAAGTTAATATTTTAATTGTTTTCCATTCATGTTAAATCATAAGAATTTCATAAAAGAGGAGCAAAATTTAAAAAGAGAAATTTGTGTGTTTAAGGTATGTTTTTTGAAAATTTGTATTTATTGAAAGGAAATTTATTCGTAACATAGTGAAATTGAAGTATTTATGTTCATCGTGAGAAATTCC
>JAGNOY010000064.1 GCA_017989935.1 Chitinophagaceae bacterium | reverse complement strand
CCCCAATTTACACAATCTTGCAATGTGGCATTTTGAACTTGCTCTCCTCGAATGATGCCTATGGTTTTAAATCCAGTTTGTTTACCCGTAAAAGCCATAGCATGGAGATGATTTGAATAAGCTCCACCAAAACTTAGCAAAGTATCTTTTCCTTGTTGTATGGCTTGTTGTAATTGATACTGGAGCTTAAACCATTTGTTACCAGACAAAGTAGGATGCATAAGATCTAATCTCAATAGATCAATGCTTACAGATTCATTGTTTAAATAGGATAATTTTAAAGGCGTAATCTCCAACTTCTTTTGGAATGAATGTAGTAAAGAAATAGTTTCATTCATGAAGGAAATGATGATTTAACTTAATAGGCTCTGCCATCTTTACCTTCTACATAATTCATAAAGGCTTTATTGACAACTGCATTACCGCCTGGTGTTGGATAGTCGCCTGTAAAATACCAATCTCCTTTATTATCCGGACAAGCTGCATGCAAGTTTTCGATGCTCTGATAAATCACTTCTACTTCTGCTTGCACATCTTCTGGTCTCAACATCTCGGCAATTTTCATACTCACTTCTTCTACACTAAATGGCTTAAAGATTTGCTTCACAAAATTCCTTGAGGCTAATTTATTTGATTTTTCAGCTTGCAAACACTCAGCATATACATCAAGTAGTAACTGCTTTTTGCCCTGCTCTTCAAGTAATTTCACTGCTGCTTGAAAGGCAATAAAATCGCCCATTTTACTCATATCTATCCCATAACAATCTGGATACCTAATTTGCGGAGCACTAGAAACAATGATAATTTTCTTAGGCCCTAAACGATCTAACATGCGAATAATACTCTCTCTTAAAGTAGTGCCTCTTACAATAGAATCGTCTATGACTACTAACGAATCTATCCCTGCACGCACTGTGCCATAAGTAATATCATACACATGCTGCACCATCTCATTTCTCGCCCCTTCCTCCGTAATAAATGTGCGCATCTTCACATCCTTAATCGCAATTTTTTCTATCCTCACTCTTCGTTCTATCATTTCACGAAGCTTTTCCTCGTCAAAGTTTTTATCCCAGGATTGAATTCGGTTGACCTTAATTTCGTTTAGATATGCCTCCGCTCCTTTGATTAAACCATAAAAAGCTACTTCTGCTGTATTGGGTATAAAAGAAAAAATAGTATTCTTTAAATCATTGTTGATGGCCTTCAACACTTTTTCAGAAAGCAATCTGCCTAGCTGTTTTCTTTCTTTATAGATATCTGTATCACTACCCCTTGAAAAATATATTCGTTCAAAACTACAAGCCTTCTTTTCCGCAGAAGGTAATATTTTCTCCACTTGATAATTGCCGTTTGCCTTCACAATAAGCGCATGACCAGGTGGTAACTCAATTATTTTATCTTCTGTTGTTTTAAAGGCAGTCATTAAAGCTGGTCTTTCAGAAGCCGCCGAAATTATTTCTTCATCGATATAATAATACGCCGGACGTATGCCATGCCTATCTCTAAATACAAAACCGTCCCCATTCCCACAAATCCCTTCAGCCACAAAACCTCCATCAAACAAGGCTGTAGCCTTTCCTAGTACTTCTTTCCACTGTATATCATCAGGATTTTTTGCTTCTTCTTCTTTTAAATAATAATGAATCACTTCCATCATGGCAGACAAATCACTATCTGCTTTTACATTCACCAATTCTTCTTTGTGCAAAAAATTTAGCAGCTCACGTGTATTCACCAAATTAAAATTGCCAGCAAGTATCAAATTTTTCGAAGGCTCTAAATCTGCTTTAATAAACGGATGACAATACTCTATATTATTTCTTCCTTGTGTGCCATAGCGCAAATGTCCCATCATCACCTCGCCCATATAACTCAAATAGCCTTTCATCAATTCAGGATGATTACGAATATCAGGATACAACAATTCTACTTGCTCTATTTCTTCTTGTACCTTTTTGAAAATATCAGATATACTTTGGGTAACATTACTTCGAATTCGTTTCATGAACGGATTTCCGCGCGGTATATCTAATTTAGTAATGGCAATACCTGCCCCATCTTGGCCACGATTATGCTGCTTCTCCATAAGGAGATACAACTTATTGAGCCCGTAAAAAGCAGTTCCGTATTGTTGATGATAATAAGAAAGTGGTTTTCTCAACCTTAAAAAAGCGATTCCACATTCGTGACGTATTTCGTCTGACATAAGAGCGCAAAGGTAGATGGAAAATTATGAAAATGTTAGCCTATCCGTAGAAATATTCAAATAATAATACGAACTAGTTGATTATGATTCTCTGGGCGGCACACAGGCTATCCGTTCCAAGTCCTCTTCCTCGCAAAGCCTCGTCATGCGGGCTTTCCACTACTATCCTTGCCGCAATACAAACAAGGCCGGCAATTTTTTTCGACCTTGAGATGGTCGGGTATTCAACATACATAGGTTCAATTCACTACATATGCCCAATAGAATTCCGATGTTCAAATTTAGTACAAAAGCTCCATTAGGACTAACCTGATGTTGATCACTAGTGCTATGGCTCTTTCGTCCAATCTTCTAATTTAATTCCGCTGATACGTTTGAAATGATTCATGTTGTTAGTAACCATTATCAACTTATGGGTAACAGAAGTTACACCAATTAAAAGATCAAAATCGTCAATGGCTGTTCCTGCTTTTTGCAGCCTTGCCTTTTCTTTTGCATACAAGTCTAACGAATGGAAGATGGGAAGTATTTGTACGCCCGTCAAAAAATTGTCCAAAGCTTTTTTATTCTTTTCTCGTTTTTCACTTTTCTCAATTCCAAATTTGAGTTCGGCTAAAGTCATTTCGGAAATGAAGTAATTATCCGTACTAACCTTATCAAACTTAGCTTCAAGATTAAACTTGCCTTTCATGTAAAAGATGGCAATGTTGGTGTCAATAAGATATTTTTTCAAAAAGATTCAATTTGTCTTGTAAAAACTCTGCTGTTACGGATTTCTTCAATAATTTCTTCGGCAGTTTTTTTTGAGTCAAAAGCACCAAAAGACTTTTTGAAAGAAGATTTTTTTTCGGATAAATCCAACTTAACTGAAGCTGTCAACTTTGATATAAGGTCAAGTTTGTTATCGGTACTTAAATTATCTAAAAGTCCAACATAACCATCAACAATCGTAGTATTAATTTCAGCTGCTTTCATGATGTCAAATTTAATGAAAATGTTTCAATTATTTGATTCTGTTTAAACTCTTGTGGTCACCAAGAATGATGCAAATCCTTAATGTCACATCCAACCCAAAGCCTCAAACCCTTTTCTAAAAGGCCAAGGAATACTAGCCAACATGATGATTAAACCAAT
The DNA here is from genome assembly GCA_017989935.1 of Chitinophagaceae bacterium. GTDB lineage: Bacteria > Bacteroidota > Bacteroidia > Chitinophagales > Chitinophagaceae > OLB11. The sequence continues at coordinate 5,491 of JAGNOY010000064.1, read as the reverse complement.
CAAATAAAACCAAAAGGACGCTTTATGACTAGCCAATGCCGTTGATGCTTTTTTTGCTTTTGACCTACCTACGTGAATCAATGCAATGGCAATCATCATCATAGTGATATGTTCTACAGCAAAAAAGCGCGCATAGCTATCTTTCATCACCTCACCCATGCCTAAATTTTGAATATTTTTGATACCCCAGGCACCAGTTATATACAATATCAACCCGATAAGAAGTTGTACATCACAAGCAATCATTAAAAATAATCCGGTTTTCTGATCACCTGTTTCAAATTCAGACTTGTTTTTCATACCTAAATAAGCTCTTAAAATAGCCATGACAGCTAATAAAAGAACTGCCCAACGAAGTATGCCATGTATTTGATTTAAGAATTCCATATTATTTTATTTGGAGAGCGAAGGTAGTTAAACTTTTTTCGTATTACCACATTTTCATCTCCACAGACTTGTGGATTAATAAATCATTGCTCGGAAACAAAAAAAATTATATTTACATGCTTTCTGCTAACTTTACTTCAAGCTAAACTCAAAGTTATGTTTAACGACGATTACTTAGACGACGATTTTCGTGATATAGAAGACTTATTAATCGAATTTAATAAGGTTAAACAGGGCGAACCCCATGGAAATATCTCCGAAGATGACTTTGAATTTCTTATAGACTATTTCGAATCTAATCACGATCATGAAAATACACAGCTTGCTTGTGAAATTTCAACTACCTTATATCCTTTCTCCTCTTCTTTATTTATGCGAAAGGCAGAATGGTTGATGGACCATAAAAAATATGGTCAAGCTTTAAAAGTCTTAGATCAAATAGACGAAATTGATCCAAACAATATTGAAGCGATTTTTTTGAAATCAGATATCCTTCTCGAACAAAATCGTTTTTCAGAAGCCGTAGATATTTTAGAAAAACATGTAGATGCCTTTGATAGTGTTGACAAAACGGATATTCTGCTTGAACTATCCGAAATTTATGACGAACTTGAGGAGTATGATAAAGTTTATTCTACCTTAAAAAGAATTCTGCAATACGAGCCAACCAACGAAGATGCTTTATTACGCATTTGTTTTTGGGCCGAAATCAACAACAAACACGAAGACAGCATTAAGTTACATCAGGAATTAATTGAGGAAACTCCTTTTAATGCCATGGCATGGTACAATTTAGGCGTGGCTTATCAAGGCATTAAATTGTATGAAAAAGCCATTGATGCGTATGAATATTGTTTAGCTATTGATGACAAATTCGAATACGCTTATCGCAATCAAGGAGATGCCTATATGCAACTCAAGCAATACAAAAAAGCCATTGAAGTACTTGAGGTTCACCTTTCAATTACCAAACCCGAAGATGTAATTTTAGATGCCATTGGGTATTGTTGGGAAAAGCAAAAAGAATATGCCAAAGCCCGTCATTATTACCGTAGTGCCTCGCAATTAAATCCGAAAGACGATCAAATATTTTTTAAAATCGGTGAAACCTATACCAAAGAAGCTCAATGGGAGAAAGCGATCAAAGCTTATTCTGTAGCCTTGCATATCAACAAAAACAATGCCTCTTATTGCATGGCCCTTGGAAATTGCCTCATGGAAATGAACGCCGAAAAAGAAGCCTTGGTTTGCTACCTGAATGCTGTTCAACTAAGGCCCGATATCAAATCTACTTGGCAAGCCTTAATAAAAGGATTATATGCCGCTGATTATTTTGATGAAGCCCTCACTCAACTTACCATTGCTATAGAACATTGTGGACCAAAAACCGATTTTATTTTTTATAAAGCAGCCATCTTACTTGCTAAAGGCAAAACCAAAGATGCCATCATTCATCTAGAAAGAGCCCTTGCCGAAAATCCTAAAAAAATGGCTGCCTTGAATTTTATCGACAAAGAAATTTCACGACATCCGGTTTTTGCAGAGATATTGATACGCTATAAGAAAAAGAACTAAGATCGTTTGTTAGTCCAACTATTTTTAGAAACTCAGCACTTGGTTGTATTGCGGCAAGGATAGTAGTGGAAAGCCCGCATTCCGAGAGGCTTTATGAAATTAAATTCTTCATGGAAACTTCATAGCCGATTCGGAAGAGGACTTGCAACGAATAGCCTGCCTGCCGCCCCGATAAAATACCCCCAAAAATAAGACGTCTAGTTCTCTAGCATTTCCTCTATGAAATGTATTTACTTCATTAAATGATATTTACATTTGCAGCCAACTTCGTGTATAATAAATTACTTAAAGAAATACCCTTATGAAACTCGTTACCCACCTGCATACTGGCAAAGAACAATTAGCCATTTTATTAGAAGGACAATTATATTCGACCAATCGACTTTCAGATAAATTACCTTCAACGATGCGTGATTTTTTGAAAGATTGGGACACAAATTTGGCCTTAGCTCGTGAAGCAGAAGCCACCATCAATACAAATAATATCCAACCTGATATAGCCTATGATCAAGCACAAATTCTGGCCCCCGTTCCCGAACCTGCCAGTTGTAGAGATGGTTATGCATTTCGTCAGCATGTGGCTGCAGCCAGACGAAATCGCAAGGTAGATATGATTGCAGAATTTGATCAATACCCTATTTTTTATTTTACCAATCATCAAGCAATACAAGGCCCTGGCGATATTGTTTGTATGCCTGATCATTTTCAAAAACTAGATTTCGAACTTGAAGTGGCTATCGTGGTGAGTAAAAAAGGAAGAAATATCAAAGCTGCAGAAGCAGACAATTATATTGGAGGCTATATGATCATGAATGATATGAGTGCAAGAACCTTACAAATGGAAGAGATGTTGTTGAATTTAGGTCCTGCTAAAGGAAAAGATTTTAGCACAGTCATAGGACCGATGTTGGTTACGCCAGATGAATTAGAACCTTATAAAGTTGCTTGCAAACCCAATCATGTGGGCAATAGCTATAACCTAAAGATGCGTTGCACAGTCAATGGCATCGAAGTAAGTTCAGGCAATGTAGATCAAATGGATTGGACCTTTGCAGAAATCCTTGAACGTTGTGCTTATGGAGTAGATATCATGCCAGGCGATGTGATTGGAAGTGGCACTGTAGGCACAGGTTGCTTTCTTGAACTAAATGGCACAGGCTTATTGAACGATCCGAATTATAAAGTACAATGGTTGCAAGCAGGCGATGTCGTAGAAATGGAAATTGATCAACTTGGGTTGTTGTCGAATACTATTGTGGCTGATCCTTCAGACTTTTCTATCCTTGCCTTGAAAAAATAAACACATTCATTCTTGTTATTCAACTAAATTATGAAGTTTACACCTGCCGAATTAAAAACAGCTCAGTTTCATGCTTATCTCTTAGGCGCCATTGCACCAAGACCAATTTGCTTTGCCTCTACCATAGATGAAGAAGGGCATCCGAATCTTTCTCCTTTTAGCTTCTTTAATGTGTTTGGGAGTAAGCCTCCTATCTTAATTTTTTCTCCTGCACGACGTGTACGTGATAATACCATCAAGCACACCTTGCAAAATGCACTAGCTACTAAAGAAGTAGTAATCAATGTTGTGAATTATGCTATTGTGCAACAAATGAGTTTGAGCAGTTGCGAATATGGTGCAGGTGTGAGTGAATTTGAAAAGGCTGGACTTACTCCTCTGGCTTCAGAATTAGTGAACCCCTTTAGGGTGAAGGAATCTCCCGTTCAATTTGAATGCAAAGTTTTAGAAGTCAAAGAAACAGGCAGCGAAGGTGGTGCAGGAAATTTAATTATTTGCGAAGTGATGATGGTGCATATCAACGATGAAGTACTCAATGATCAGCAACAAATTGATCCGCACAAAATTGATTTAGTTGCGCGCATGGGAGGCGATTATTATTGTCGCGCAAGTGGCGATGCTGTATTTACAGTCCCTAAGCCTAATCTGAATTTAGGCATGGGTTTCGATGCATTACCGGAACACATCAAATCAAGCTCTATACTTAGCGGCAATGATTTAGGACAACTTGCAAACATCAGTTCTTTGCCGCTTATTGATCATACTTTTGTGTATATGCCTAGCATTGATCCGCATACAGATGCAAAAAATTTATTGGCTGAAGGCAAGATAGACGAAGCTTGGCAGGTGCTTTTACGGGCGTAATACCTTCAAATTAGTCAATTAAAAGTCCATGGAGATTTTTATATTCTTATTCAATTAGTTAGGGTCTGCTGATTATCTCACCAGCACTTCAAATTTAAGAAAGCTTCTAAGGAATTTTTGATTAGTATATCCTTTGGACAATGATGCAGAAGTTGAAGATTCGGGTGAAAAATGAAATAACGAAAATTCTATAATAGCTTTTCGAACATACATAGCAGTATACCTTGCACTAAATGATATTAAATTTCCTTCAAACTTCCTAAAATCAATTGTTTTCGCATTAAACAGCAGTCGCCAATTAAGCACCTATCATCAAAGGCATCAACAGCATCAACAAATCTTCATTTTCTTTCTTCTCTGTTGGTTTTACTAATCCTGCGCGTGTTGGTGTACTTAATTCAAAGAGAACTTCTTCTCCCTCAAGCACTAAAATAAGCTCAAGCAACAAGCGTGCATTAAAAGCAATTTTCATGTCTTCGCCTGTATATTGGCAAGCCAACTGCTCATTTCCTTCGAAAGAAAAATCAACATCTTGAGCATATAAGTGTAAACTATTTCCAACAATGTCTAACACCACTTGATTGGTTGTTTTGTTGGCAAATACACTTACACGTCTTAATGCACTTACAAATTCATTTTTATTGATAATTAATTTATACGGATTATCTGCTGGGATCACCACTTTGTAATCAGGAAACTTAGCATCAATTAATCTACAACTTAAATGAATATTTTCACCTTCTACAAAAAGATGATTTGAATTAAACGAAATCGTTACTTCAGTAGAGGTATTTAAATTATTCTTTAATTGAATTAAAGCCTTTTTAGGCACAATAAATTTATCATCAGTTTGACAACTCACATCTGTTTTGATGCAACGAACTAATCTATGTGCATCCGTAGCCACTAAGGTCAAATTATTTTGACTTAACTCAAAAAATACGCCGCTCATTGCAGGCCTTAAATCATCATTACTTACAGCAATCATTGTTTTGGCAATGCCATCTCCTAATTCAGCTGCAGACATTGTAACGGTAGAAGTGTCTGTTGGTTTCGGCTCTGTTGGATAAGATTTCGAATCTTCACCTACAATTTTATACTTACCTTGCTCACTGGTGATATCAATTCCGAAATCTGCCTCATGAATATCAAAAGTAATTGGCTGCTCAGGTAAATTTTTCAAATAATCTAAAAGTACTTTAGCTTGAATACACAAACTGCCTTCTTCATTAGATTGTACATCTACATGCACTTTCATCATGGTTTCAAGGTCAGTGCTTACTATGGTTAATTCATTTTTTTGCAAAACAAATAAAAATGACTCCAAAATAGGCAATACGTTGTTAGAGCTGATAATTCCGCTAA
>JAGNOY010000063.1 GCA_017989935.1 Chitinophagaceae bacterium | reverse complement strand
CAAGCGCCACCGCCTGAAGTGGCTGTATCTGTGGCTACAAACATAAATCTTACTTTACCACCTTGCGACATATCAGGAATGAAGATATTTCTTCTCCAACTCACATCAGGTTGATAGGTTCTTTCTAATTGAAACCAATTGGTTCCATTGTTATATGAACCATACACGCGCCAATGGTCTTTTCTTGGATTTTGGCCTTGACTATTAGAAAACCATCTCCAATAAGAGATGATGGCTTTGTTATATGGATTAAGATCAAATTCTTCGGTGATTAAGGTTGTTCTACCTCCGTCTACATCTGAATTGCCGGCAGCTGCTTGTGCAGATGTGGCATTGCCAGTGATAGCACAAAAGCCTGCCGCTGTGCCTGTAGTGTGGTCTCTACCAGTTTGAACAGTATCTCCGTTTGTTGCTGAAGAAATTGGTTTGGCTACTATCCATTTTCCGCCAGTTGCAAGATCTCCAGGGTTGTTGCCAATCACCCAATTAGCCGAAGTGCTAGTAATTTGATCAAAATTTTGAAGTAAAACTGAATTGTATCCAACCAATAAGAAGTGTGGTAAATTTCTTTGTAATGAAGATATATTAAATTTTGCTGAGATTGGAGATTGTGCCGATGGTGTATTGGCGATATCGTACACGCTAAAATAGTATTCGTAAATTTGCCCAATGGTTGTTGTAGATGGAAAATTTGCGGTATAAGTATTCACATTTTTTGTCATGATTATTGAGTCAGTGGAGGTTGTACCTCGCAAACGATAAAACATTTTCACGTCGCCTAGAAAAGCGGGGTAATCTGCAATGGCGTCTGCTTGGATGCTTACAGCTGTATTTGCTTGGATAATGCCAGGTGCGTTATGATTGATTTCTGTATTACTCAATAAATAAATACCATGTTTGGCAAAAGCCTGTACGATTGGTAAAAAATGTGGTGTGCCGTTGTTAATGTTGTTGTCATTGTCATCGTATTGCAAAGCATCAATTAAAATATCATGGTAAACGGTACCTTCTGTGCCATCAGGTCCATTTGCCAGTCCATAATGCGAATCAGCAAAAATTGTACTCATCGTGTCTGTAGCATCTGAAAAATTACCACCTAAGTTTATGGCAAAATCATACCATGCACCAGCAATAATTTCACCATCTGCATGCACTTCACCTATTATGTTGGTTGGATATACTTTGGGATTTACATCATAACGACGTATAAAACTTGTTGGTTGATTGATATTAAATCCTGGTCCAATGATGGGTGATTTGGTAATTGAAATAGCCCAAACATCAGAATAACCTTCTCCCATGGCACCATTATCAAAACTGCTTCCTTGATCATCCCAAAATACATTGGTAATTCCGTGACCATATTCGTGGTACATTACATCACTAACTAATGATAAGGCATTACAACCATTTGCTGTGGTATAAAAGTTAATGGAACTTCCATTATAAAAGGCGTTGCAATTACCATCTGTGCGATCCACCTTAGCTGTTAATGGATTATCCATGGCAGTAAAACTTGTTAATTTTGATTTCATGAAATCATGAATTTCATTGGCATGGTAATAGCAGGTCATATGTCTTTCTGTGGCATCAGGAGAAGATTGTGGAAAGGTAACTGAAGAGCCTTGGGCTGCATTTGTTACAGTAAATGTAGGTGATATGGTTCCATTTTGGCCTGTTACAATTTTAATAAATTTACCTGATAAAGTAAGTGTCGCATTGTACGGCCCTGCATTTGGCAAAGTCACTAATCCGGTTAAGTCTGTATAATAGTTAGTAGAATTATAATTTACTAAGATATTTTTTAGAGGCAAATTGGCTTGAGGAGCAAATAAATTAGTTGGATACAAATCTGCGTTTACATTAAATCCAACATGAACTACTTTATTTTGGCGATATAAGATATTCCCATTGATTGCATCCACATAAGTAAGATAATCTCCAGGTGTTTCTTTATCATCTTGGGTTTTTACATGCACTTTATAAACTGGTCTATAATTGAATTTTCCTTCTACCGGCAACGGAAATAAAAATAATTTTGAATCAATCTCTGAATTCAGAACTGTGGTTGAAATGGCTTGTTCCGCAAAAGTTATAGCATTAGAGGGACTAATTGCTGCGTTTAATTGAGGTATATTTCTATGAGCATCAATCCCAACCAAGACTATTTTTAAATCTTGTGAAAATCTAATGCTTACACGCGACCATAACACTTCCATATTATTATGAATCTGTTTGAAATCTACATGAATAAATTTCCCATCATTGTAATTTCTTGTGAGCACTAATTCCTGCACCGGAATATTGAATTGAGCAAATTCAGATTGGATAAAGGCTTTGGCTTTTTGAACTGGATCTATGCCGCCAGATGAAAAACTGATTGGTGTGCCAAAAGCTCTATGAGGTAATTGCGTATACGGACTAAAGGTTGCTCCCCAATCTTGGTGGTTGTTTTTAAAACTAAGCCAAGCAGGTTGCTGCATTAGATATGCTTTAGTGAGGCCATTTTGAGATTCAACAGCTTCATTGAAAGGTGTGATGTTTGGATTTGGGTCCTGATGGCTTGCTTCTTGAGCAAAACTTGTCCCAAAACATAACATGGACAAAAGAGAAAGAAAAATTTTTTTCATTTTTTTGTTTAATTGAGGCATGAAAATAATTTGAAATAGATGTTTAGCCAAATAAATGAGATGAATGACTATAAATATTACTTATGCTAGCTATTAAATCTTATCCTAAATACTTAAGAATCCCAGTAAATTTAGAAAATAACTTATTAATTGAACTAAAATACGACCATTTATCATGCATGTGGACATTTTACCTACATTGATTGGCGTAAAAATCATTTGAAGTATTACATTAGCTAAAAATATATTTCTATGAAAACATTAGAACAACTTGAACTTGAAAAAGGTTCCTTTTCGATTGGTGATGCCCTTTCTCAAGGATGGCAATATGTCAGCAAAAATCTTGGGTATTATATTCTAGGTGGAATTATTGCTGTCTTGGCGGGTCTAATCTGCGGATTTATTCCATTTGGAGGTTCAATTGCTAATTCGTTATTATTAACTCCTTGCTTTTTAGCTGGTGCTATCTATGTGACTTGGCGAATTTCAAACGGCATTCCTTGGACAAATTTTGGGGATATGTTTAAAGGATTTAATTATTTGTCACCACTTTTTCTTAGCTCGCTCATTCAATTTTTGGTAGGTGTTGTAGTTGTTGTTTTATTCTTTCTAAAGCAAATCCCAATATTTATTGATTTTTTTAAAATGGCCTCTGGAAGTGGGGCTATCACACATAAAGATGAAATTAGAGATTTGCTATTTGAGTTTTTAACTCCCACTAATCTGATTCTCGGATTAGTTGCTATGTTAATCGTGTTGTTTGTGAGCGTTATTTGGGCATTTAAGTCTCACTTTATTGTAATTTATAACATGGGTGCATGGCCTGCCATGGAAATGTCAAGAAAAATTGCTACTAAGAATTTTTTATCTATACTTGGTTTGATGATAGTTCTAGGTTTAATCTTGATAGTGAGTGCCATCCCTTGTGGTATTGGTCTCTTGTTTTCCTATCCACTTATGATTGGAGCAACATACAGTGCCTTTGCACAAATTACTCATTGCAATGATGGGAATGACATTAACCAAGATGGATTTGATTTTATGAAAAGTGAACCTGCAGGAGATCAAACTCTTTAATAAAAGTCAGCAAAATATCATGTTGTTTTTTTTATAAAATGTTTGTTGCTAATAAAATAAAGGAGGCTGCTAAAATCTTGGCAACCTCCTTTATTTTTATATAAACTGACTATATTTTGAAATAACAGGGTTACTTCGATTTCTTATCTTTATAATTGATTATCCTTTCATTCAATACATGTTTTGAATGAAAGACTATCACCCTCTATAAGCCTTTATTATTCAAGAATAGTTCGAAAAACAAGATCAATATCAGTATCACCCGGGTCGCAACTTCCAGTTTTAAGGCCAGGTTGATGACGTAAAACAATGTTGACATTGCCATTGCTGATAGCCCCATTTTTCCATGAAGAAAGTAAGCCGATTCCCATCCCATTCACATCTTGATCTTTACGAACTATTTGAGTTGTAACACCCGTAGTTGTGAAACAAAACAAGTGATCTTGACCTTCTTCAGCAACTTCTTGACTAATCGTATCAACAGGCGTTTTAGATTCATCTAATAAGAGTATTTCAGCGAAATAGGTGGTATTAGATTTTAATCGAATTGTATCCCATTGGCTCGGATTGTTTCCACCATCACCATCAATATCTCGGTATTTAAAAGATTTTGACGCTTGAATGCCAGCTGAGTCAACAAAGTTAATTTGGCAAGTTGTGATGAGCTCATTCTCATTTGGGTTTGGAGGTGTTGTTGTTTTTTTGTTACAAGCACTAAGTATACTTGAGCATACTACAAGGATAGCAAATAGTTGAATTGCGTTTGTTTGATTTTTTTTCATTTTTTTTATTTTGATAGTTTAAAAGGAATTGAAAGTCTTAAATTGATATTTCTTCCAAGTTCATTGGCGAAGTATCTATTTCTGTTCATATAATCGCGATATTGGGTGTTAAAAACATTGTTGACACTTAAATTAAAAAGGATTTTATGATGATGGATGTTGAATTCGCTATTCAATTCTATTTGAAATAACGAATATCCTTTTGGTGGGGCTACGTAATCTATTGAATCTGCGATTAAGTATTGACGGGCATTGTAGCTTCCTCCAAAGGTGAGATCAGCTCGAAAATCTTGTTTTTCTATAAAAATGTAAGATAATTCAAGTGAAGCTCTTGCAGGTGGAATGCCAGGTAAAAATTGGTTTGCTGCTAAATCTTTAGCCCTGATGAGGTTTCCCTTTAAATGAGCATGTAAAGTTTTATGCAGATTGAATGTTCCAGCAAATTCAAGTCCTGCAAAACCTGCATCTGTTTGTCTATATTGAAAGGTAGGAAATGCGCCGCGTATAGTTAATGTTGCAGGAAATATTGGCTGTTGCACTATATAATCTTTAATGTAATTATAATATGCTGTTAGTTCAACATCTACCATCTGTTTAAATTTAAAATCTAGGGTTAGATCATGATGTATACTTCTTTCTGATTTTAAATATTTATCTCCAATTTCAAATGAAGCGGCACTATGGTGAACACCATAGCTATATAATTCGTTTACAAAAGGTGCTCGCCAAGTAGTGCCTCCGTTGAAGTGTATGGTAAAATAGGGTAATTTGTACCGTGCTCCAAAAGAAGAAGCTATACCGTTGAACTGATGGCTAGGCGAAATCACTTCATTGTTTTCCCATTTAAAAATTCTGAAATGGTTTACATCAAATCTGAGTCCACCTTCTAACGATAATTTGTTTTTATGCCATTTTTCAGTCAAATAAATACCACCAGTTAATTTGTTATAATTGGGAATAAAATAATTTCCGAAATATTGATTCGTTTGACTAAAACCACTAATTCCAACAATACCCGTGAATGGGTTTGAATTAATTTGTTCAACAAAAGCATCGGCCTGATGGGTTTTTAATAAGAAGTGAAGTGAAGGTTTAAAAGAGCCATCAGGTAATTTGCTGTACAAATTATTATCAAATTCTTTGCGTGTATTTTGTTGAAACGAATAGTTCAATTTAAATATCCCTTGTGCATTGATTTGCCTAGTTACTTTGAATTTATTCAGTTGATGAACAACATGCTGATATGGTAAATCAATCCGATAAGTAAACCCACTGCTATCAATAGGTTTCTCTGCTTCGAAGGCTTTGTATAAATCGGTTAGGTTGCCGATATGTGAGCCAGAAAAAATAGCGATGTCCGTATTAAAGTAGCTATGAAAATACTCGACATTTATTTTTTTCCATGAATAACCTATGGCGGCTGAATAGTTAAGCTCCTTCATGCCTGTATTTTTTAAAAAATAAGTAGGTGTCTGATTGTTTCCTGACCTTTTATAAGTGCCTTGAATTCTCCAATGAAGCAAAGTTGATTTGAGCTTGTTTCCTTCTAGTAAACCTGAAACCGCCATTCCTCGACCATTGCTAAATAAGGATGTATTAAATTCACCTTCTATACCTTTTATTTCTTGCAAGGGTTTAGGGTTAACTAAAACCACGCCGCCAATAATATCGCACCCATAACGAATACTTTGGGCGCCTTTCACCACTTCGATGCTTTTTGCAATAAAAGGATCAATATCAGGCGCATGTTCATTGCCCCATTGTTGTCCTTCTTGTCGAATTTCGTTGTTAAGAATCAAAATTCGATTGCTGTGTAAGCCCCTGATAACAGGTTTTTGAATATTGTTTCCTGTACTCAAGCTATAAACTCCATTAATTTTTTCAAGCGATTTGCCAAGTGATAGGCCTTGTTGCTTAAATAATTCAGAAGCTACTAACTTATGCATCACATGCACATCTTCCCAATGATTTTTGCTGCCTTTTATCGTGATTTGATGAAGGGAATCTGATTTACAAGTCAAGAATATTTTTTTCTGAAGCACTTTATCTTCAATCATAATTTTTTCACGATAGGTTTCGTGATTTAGGTGTTGACAAATCAAGGTGTATTCGCCAGGACAAAGGTCTGATATACTAAATTTTCCATTTTGGGAGGAATGGGTTCCTTTTTGTTGTTCTATTATAAATACTGTTGCATCTGCTATCGGATTGCCTGTACCAGATTCTAACAACACACCTTTGAGTGAATGTTTGCATGAATCTTGAGCATTAGCCTTGAGTCCAATGAGCAAAAGCCCTAAGATTAGGATAAACTTTTGCATGAATTTAAATTATGTATGAAGGGAAAGGCATTCTTCTTGAATACCTAAGAAAGTGTAAATCGATCTCAGCTTAAACTGGGCGGCCCCCTTAAAGGTTTATCTTGGGGGAATTGTTTAATAAACCAAGATTGATCTTTAGATAAAATGCATTCTCTCCCATATGTGTTCGAATTGGGAAGAATATAATAAGGAAGTTCGATGGTGGTACTTGAAAAACTTTGGTCGGCCTTAAGTAATTCGCAATGATGATGATGGCTTGATAATTGTAACCCTTTATGAGTTAGTACCACATGTTTTGCATCATGATGTGTTGAAAAAAGATGGTATACTTCTTTGGGAACTATATAGAAACTAAATAGAATAAGTAGTATGAAGGAGTAATATTGCTTCTTTTGCCCAAACATCGCCACAAAATTACTGAATTCTTATACAATAGAAGACGATAATTTTATGGCTGTTGCGGCAAGGATAGTAGTGGAAAGCCCATCTCGTTCTTCAAAACGAGATGGCTTGGAACGAATAGCCTGTGTGCCGCCCAAAAAATTTCTATCATCTTATTATTACTATCTAAATATTTAGTTCATCTCTTGTTTTTGAAAAACTCCATAAAAAAATTGTGTAGTTAAAATGAATTCACTATCATTGTATCTTAAATTAGAATTTGAGCAATATGAGAAAATCAATTTTTTGCATGGTGGCCTTTTTCGCTTTATTGTCTGTAGGAAGCGCTGCTTTTGCACAAGAAGGGGATAATGACATGGTTAGGGTTTATCGTTGGTTAAGCACAGTCGATAATAACTATGTAACATTAGCTGAAGGGGAAATTCAAGAGGGGCAATTGTTACAATATAAATACAAAGAGAAAACGTTTTTGTTTTATGCTTACAGAACACCTGGTCCTGATCGTGTAGCTGTATATCGTTGGACGAATCCTGTTACAAAAGACCAAACAAGTATTGCTGAAGATGAATTTTCTGATAGTGATATGATACTTCAGGGGTATACAGATAAAAGATTACAGTATTATGCGCCAATCCGCAGAGCACAAAATCATATTGCCGTATACAATTGGTTTAGAAGCAAATCGAAAGATTGGGTAACTATTCCTGAATTTGGTGATACCGATAAGTTTTGGGATAAAGGGTATAAGCAAAAAAGATTTCAGTACTACGGGATCATGAGAAATGAGTACGAAAGAAGATAAAATATTTCAATAATAAAAAGCCCGCAACAATTGCGGGTTTTTTTATTTAAACTTATCCCTAAATGACAAACTGCTTGTTAAGGAAAATTCATTATTTTGATTCAAAAAGGCCTGTAAAATTAAGGCTTTACGATTTTTTTTTATATTTCAATAGACCTTATATTTGCGAACTTTTATGACAGCTTGTCACAAAATAAAAATGTAGCACATTATTTGACCAATATGCAAACAATTCAAGCTATGGCGAACAGCCTTTAAAAATTAAATTATGCTAAACTTTATCAATAAACTTTTCGGTGGAAGCAAGTCTGAAAAGGATGTCAAAAAAATTCAACCGATTATTGATCAAATCAATAAAAATTTCAATGCTTATCAATCATTAAGTCATGATGAATTGCGAAATAAAACCACCGAATTTAGGGCAAGAATCAAGGCGTATGTAAAAGATATTCAAGATCAAATTGATGAAAAAAAGCAGCTCGCTGAAGATACAAGCGATATTCATTTGAAAAGCGATATCTTCAAAGAGGTTGATCAACTCGTGAAGGATAAAGACAAAAAACTTGAAGAAGTTTTATTGGAGATTTTGCCTGAAGCATTTGCCGTAGTAAAAGAAGCTGCAAATAGATTTAAGAATAATACCGAATTGAAAAGTAAGGCAACCGACTTAGATAGAAATTTGGCTGTTGCAAAAGAGTATGTGACCATTGATGGTGATGAGTCAACTTTCCAAACTACGTGGATTGCTGGTGGAACTCAAGTAGGGTGGAATATGGTACATTATGATGTTCAATTGATTGGAGGTTATAATTTACATGAAGGAAAGATTTCAGAAATGGCAACGGGTGAAGGTAAAACTTTAGTGTCGACCTTGCCTGCCTATTTGAATGGACTAGCTGGAGAAGGGGTTCATATTGTGACTGTGAATGATTAC
>JAGNOY010000062.1 GCA_017989935.1 Chitinophagaceae bacterium | reverse complement strand
CAGAATCAGTGACTACAAATTTATAGCACCCTCCGCCTAAAGTTAAGGTATCGCGATACACTGTATTGTTATTTAAATTTTGCCTAACAAAAATAGAGTTGCCTGCATCATCAAACAATTCGTATTTTGTTTCTACTGCCGCCGAATTAGAACCATGATAAATGATAAATTTATTAGGCACAATATCGGGTAAATTAAATTTGGCATTCATGGTATTGTTATAAAGATACTGATCATTACCTCCATTCGGATTTTTGATTTCTACATGAAATTCATTGTTCGTAGCATTGATCCCAGACCAAATAGATTGATTAGGTAATTCGATAATTTCTTTTTCTAATTTGGCCAAATTACCTGTCCAAGTATAAGTACTTTTGATTGGGTTTGTATTTAACCAATATTCGATAGTTAAGCTAGTTAAAGCATTGCTTCCTGTATTTTGTATTACAATTTTAGGCTTATTGCAAATAGCATGATCACGTGCGTATTCTATTTTATCTGTTGGAGCCATAATATCTGCGACGGCTGCATCTGTGGTAAAATTCATTTCACCATAGGTAACTAATTGGTTGGTTACAATATACCTTGAATCTCCTGTAGCTGTATACATCCCATAATCGATATTCGCCATTTGTCCGGCTGTAACGTGAGGTGTAATATCCCATTCTTTTAAATCAGTAGCCATACCAGGGCACCATCCAGCTCTATCATAAACCCAAGTTCCACCTTGAGGGTAAACAGGATTCGTGGCACACTTTTTCCAAACATCCCATACAAATTCGTCGGTGCCTCCGTTGATATCGATATAATGTTGTCGCGGGATGAATTCGCCTTCTTGTCCATGACCTGTAATTGAAGAACGAATTTTGAAACTAGCACCTGCTGGATCCATCAACACGTTTCTAGGTTCGAAATACACATCATTGATAATTTGGTTATAATCTGCATTACTTGGTTGACGCCATATTTCTGAAATATTTCTAACATTTCGAGGTGGAGTTCCTACAATGAATAAAAATTTAATATCTAAGTCTTCTTGCCATTGACCTCCTCTTTCTATAGAGATTCTTCTGTTACCTTTGAGCACAGGTAAAAAATCAGTCATATCAAATGTCCATGTTTTGCCCGTCATACCCATATTTAAATTGATTCCATAGGGAGTTACGAAAGACATGAGTTCGTATCTAGCCGGGTATCTGTTCATGAAGTTTAAATTGGTGATATTTATTGTCCCTGTTGGATTAATTGCAACAGAATCGACTTTACTTCCAGTAACGCCATCAAAGATGTATTTGTAATTTGCATACCAGTAGGCATTTGAATTGATTTGATTATATTGATCATTTAATTGTGTACCTCCGTTAGAGACAACAGCAAATTCTTTAACAATGTTGGTTGAGGCTAAAATTGAATCGTAGCTTAATAAGTTTGCATTTATGATTGAATAGCTTCCTTGCAAAAAAGTAACTTTAGGTCTCTCTGTTGTTTCGGCAAAAAATGCATGCAATCCTTCTCCTCTAGAAAATTGCCAATCGGGTGTAAAAGAAAAATTAGTTGATTGTGCATTAGGTGAAGCGTCTATGCTTTGTTGCCCAATCCCTTCATCAAATCGATAATAGGCTACTAAATTTGTATAATTCGGATGTGAATTATCGACAGTTTTATTCATCCAATTTTGAATCGTTGCTTGACTAAGTTCTTGATTCCAAATAGATAGATCATCTATATCACCTTTATAAAAATTTGACGAAGTGATATTCATTCCTACATGCAAGGAATCGATGCTAATGGGTAGCGTTTTTCCAGTACCTGAATGCCACAATGCGCCATTTAAATAAATGTTCATGACACCTGAAGTTGTGTTTTTAGTAAACGCCCAATGATTCCAAGTTTGTTCTAATTCTGCGACGGTAGCAAGTTTATTGATTCGATCATAGGTTCCTCCGTTATTACCACAGTCCCAATAAATATTACTATTAGACCATGGTAAATGAATATTTAGTGATCGTTGAAAAGCAGCATTTGCACCTTCGATGATAGAGGTATTATTCGTGCTTAGTCCTGCATTTCCTCTTGCCCAAAAACTAACTGTTATTTGACTATTGATACTCGAAAAAGGTGCAGTTGAAATCACCCCCCCTACACCACCTGCGGTATTAATATAATTTCCAGTATGAGTGTATAAACCATATGTACTTCCGTAACTATCCCCTTGAAATGCTAATGTATTTGAAGGAGTTGAATTTGTAAATGAAAATTCAATGAGCACATTTGATATCCCATCCCAAATAAATGGGGTATTGAATTGAATTCGATTAGATCCAGTGGTAAAGTTTACATGATTATAAAACACTTCATCAAAACCTGTAAGTTCAGGAGTAGAAGCATTTAAGGCAGTTTGGTTTGAATGTTTTAATTTAATTTTTAAAAAATGAATGGAAGAATTGTTCATAGCTTCAAGAATAAAACCATCAATGTGTCCAGCTATAACACCTGCAGCGGTTAGCTCAGTTGCAGTAAATAGATATTGAGATTTGCCTGATTTTTTTACAGCATCTAAAACATGATTCAGTGAAACTGTACCTAAGCCTGTCACGGATTGAGTTTCTGAATTAATTGAAGTCACACTTGTAGTATTTAATACATATTGATAGAGGTTATAAAAAGGTGATGTTGAATACGGAAATGAAGAGCCGCTAAAATTAGAAATTGTATGTGAAGGTCTGTATCCAAGCAATGAATCTGTTCGTGTAGAATCCGTAAGGTAAGTATTACACGAATAATCCCATTCTCCACAACCTAGATTTGTATTACTTCCATTAGAGACCAAGCCATTTTTGCATCTCATATTATAGAGCATTAGCACCTTTTCATAATTTACAGCTGGATTGTTTGGAAATTGAAATAATGAATCTCTTGTCGTGGAGGCATAATTGAATGTATTCACCACGATCGTATCACCTGGTACTTGGGCAAATGAAACCAATGTGCTCAGTAATAAAAATAGGCTTAGATAATTTCGCATAATCTTAATTTTAAAGGTAAATATAGGGCAAACATTAATTTCTATTCTATGAATTAGTTGAATGAGGTAAATTTGTATGTTATGCTAAAATCTTCACTCACAGAAATACGTAGAGAATTATCTACATTATCTCAAAAAGACTTAGTTGAATTAAGTATTAGATTGATAAAATTTAAAAAAGATAACAAGGAACTGATGGATTATTGCCTTTTTGAAAAGCAAGATGAAAAGGCTTATATCCAACAAATTAAGGAAGAAATTGATGCACATTTCGCAGCAAACACATTTCATAGTCTTTACCATTTTAAAAAATCTGTGAGAAAAACATTAAGACTTGTTGAAAAATATGCCAAGTATTCGGGCAATACGATCACTCAAGTAGAGTTGCTGCTATACTTTTGCCAACAATCAAATGAAATATATCCAAATTGGTATGCTTACGAAGCTTTGCAAAAAATCACTGTAAGCTTGATAAAAAAAATGGAGAAATCTATATTGAAATTACATGAGGATTTGCAATTTGATTATTCAAGTCAACTTGAAAAAATCAAGGAGAACATAAATTAATGTAAGTCAGCCGCGATCAATCTTAAAAATTCTGCACGAGTTCTGTCATTTTCAAATTCACCTGAAAATGCCGAAGTTGTGGTAGAAGAATTCTGTTTTTGTACCCCTCTCATCATCATACATAAATGTTTGGCTTCAATCACCACTGCCACGCCTAGAGGGCTTAAGGCTTCTTCTACAGCTTCTAATATTTGGTGTGTCATTCTTTCCTGAACTTGTAATCTTCTAGCAAAACAATCAACTACTCTTGCGAGTTTACTTAATCCTGTGATGTATCCATTTGGGATATAAGCTATATGTGCTTTTCCAAAAAATGGCAACATATGATGTTCGCACATCGAATAAAGTTCGATATCTTTTACAATGACCATTTCACTATAGCTTTCCTTGAATTTTGCTGAATTAATAATATCAACAGCATTCATCTTATATCCTTGAGTTAAAAACATATTGGCCTTAGCAACTCGAAGCGGGGTTTTTTCAAGTCCTTCTCGTTGAATATCTTCACCTAAATCTTTGAGAATTTCTGTATAAGATGCAGATAAGGAAGTCAAAATTTGTTCATTAAAAGTTTCAATTTTTGAATAAGGCATGTTTAATTTTTTATTTTTATTCACCAAAATACTCTACATAAATTCGCATAGTTTCAACCAATTTCACACAATGAATTTGAACACCTAATTTTTCAATTTCAGGTTTCAATTCTCCCCAAATAGCTACGGCAAAGTTTTCTGCAGAAGTAAATTTTCCTTGCATAAAAGCAACATCCAAATTCAAATTGCAGTGATCTACAACATCAACAACCTTAGTTTTCATAA
The DNA here is from genome assembly GCA_017989935.1 of Chitinophagaceae bacterium. Lineage (GTDB taxonomy): Bacteria > Bacteroidota > Bacteroidia > Chitinophagales > Chitinophagaceae > OLB11. Next base: position 4,560 of record JAGNOY010000062.1, on the reverse strand, counting down.
TTTCACCTAATTCCTTTGCATTCATTACAAATCCGGTATCAGGATGTGGGTGGCCTTTTACAGTTACATGCAATTCGTAATTGTGACCATGAAAATTTGTGTTGGCACATTTTCCAAAAATCGCCTTATTTTTCTCTTCACTCCAACTTTCATTCCATAATTTATGGGCTGCATTAAAGTGTTCTACTCGAGTTATATATACCATACCCTATTATTTTTGCGAAGGTAATTCTAAATAGATAAGTAGCTTAAAATCTAAGTAACTTTATATTTGAGAGCTCAAAGGAAATCCTTTTTAGTAAATTCTCATGAATTCATTAACTATGATGTATCAGTTAAAATAATTAAAGACTTTAAATATAAAAAATAAGCAAATTTTAAGACCTTTGGTGCATGCATATTGCAATAGTGTCTGCTACGAATAAAGAAATGATTGATGAAAAGGCCTTGAGTCAGCTACCATACCAATTTAGTTATCATATTCATGGGGTTGGACTTTTGTCATCAACATTTTATTTAACTGAATTAGCCCAATCAAAACCTGATTTAATCATTCAAATTGGAATTGCTGGTTCCTATACATCAAAAATTAAAATTGGACAAGTCGTACTAGTTTCTGAAGAAGAATTAGGTGATACTGGTGCTGAAACTGAATCAGGATTTCTTAAATTAAATCAACTATTTACAGAATCAAACAAAATGCAAGATGATATGTTCGATTCATTCAAAAATCCGTTCATTCAAAAATTTGGGTTAGAACAAGTAAAAGGTCTTACAGTAAATACTTGTGCTGGTCGAAAAGAAACAATTCAATCAAGAATCGCTCTTTTTCATGCTGATATAGAAAGCATGGAAGGTGCATCTTTACATTTTGTTTGCTTGAAAAAAAACATCCCGTTTCTCCAAATCAGGGGAATTTCTAATATGGTAGAGATAAGAGACAAATCATCATGGGATATTGCATTGGCCATAAAGAATTGTCATCTATCCTTGTATAATATTATCAAAGAATTATCTTTGATAAGTTGAAAATAAAAATAGGCATATCACCATGTCCAAATGACACCTTCATCTTTGAAGCAATCTATACAAAAAAGATAGATGTTTCACCTTTCGAATTTGAGTTTTTTTTCGAAGATGTGCAAACCCTCAACTCAATGTCCAATGCAGGAAGTTTAGATGTAATTAAATTAAGTTATGCTCAATATTTTAATGTAATTGATGAATATGTGATGCTTAAAAGTGGAGGTGCCTTAGGTAAAGGTGTGGGGCCTTTGCTCATTGCAAAAGAACATTTTGAGGATAGATATATCAGAACAAAAAAGGTGGCAATTCCTGGTAGAAACACCACTGCAAATTTTTTACTTGACTTCACCTATCCAATTGCTATTGAAAAAATAAATTACACATTTTCTAATATAGAAAAAGCCATTTTAGATCAAGAAGTTGATGCAGGTGTGATCATTCACGAAAATAGATTTACCTACCAAGATAAAGGACTTGTATTGATTAAAGATCTTGGAAAACATTGGGAAGAGAAAACAAAATTACCGCTTCCGCTTGGTGGTATTGCAATGAAGAGATCGATAGATTCTGCTGTTAAAATAAGAATGAATCAACTCATTAAACAAAGTATAATTGAATCACGCAAAACATATCCAAACATAGGCGGATTTATAAAATACCATGCACAAGAAATGCAAGAAGAAGTCATACGACAACATATCAATTTATATGTCAATGAGTATACGTTAGACATTGGAACAACTGGTATCATGGCTGTTATTCAAATGCAACATATCTTAGATATTCCGTCATTGCAACCACAATTCATAGAATTATAATAAATGATTTTATTTCAATCTAAGTCTTTTGCAGAATTAAGCATCAATGAATTATATTCTATTTTAAAACTTCGAATCGAAGTATTTGTTGTAGAACAAAATTGCCCATATCAAGATTGTGATGATAAAGACCTCTTATCCGTGCATGTTTTAGGATATGATAACAATCAATTGGTATCATATTGTAGAATTATCCCAACTAATATTTCTTATTCAAATTATTGTTCTATTGGAAGAGTGCTCACAAAAAATTCTCACCGAAAGATGAATATTGGTAAAGATTTAATGAATTTCGCTATAAATTTTTGTAAAAGTAATTACACTGAATCCATCAAAATTAGTGCACAAGCTTACCTAGAAAAATTTTATAATGAATTAGGCTTCATTGCAATTTCTGAACTTTACTTAGAAGATAATATTCCGCATATTGAAATGATTTATGGCGTGAGAAGCTGAAAATCTAACTTAATTTGGAGCATCTAAAACTGAACGTATTCCAAATATGAATGATTCGAATTGTAATAAACAATCTAACAAAAAATTAAACTAGCTATTAAAAAACATCACCAATTTACAAAAGACTTGTTGAATATATCATCAACCAATTGATCTGAAATTTCACTTATTAATTGCGTCTCGATTGATTGCAAATTTTTGTTAGAACTAAAGTCAGCAAAACGTGAGAACGATTGTTGAAAATTTGATTTCTCATTCAATATATTCTTAAATTCGATAAAAACTGAAATTGTCAATCGGTTTGCAGCACTAGTTTCATTTCCTGAAATAGATGCAACTGTTACATCATAATTGGTAATTTTACCACTTAAATCATAATCAGTTTTTTCTGAATTTAATTGAGATAAAGAAGTCTGGGATAAAATTCTTTGGCGAAGCTTTTCAGTAAAAGTAGCACTTAATGCTGGTACATTATTTCTAGCTTGATTGTCAATAAAATGTATATTAATTGTCTTTCCTTCAATGGCTACCCCAGTAAAACTGTATACATGACAAGCTTCAAATAAAACAAATGATCCGACTATTAAAAGAAGAAAAATTAATTTAGTCTTCAATATCATATTCTTTAATTTTTCTATACAGAGTTCTTTCAGAAATACCTAATTCTGAAGCAGCATCCCTTCTTCTACTGCGGTGCTTCTTTAAAGCCTTTACAATATAATCTTTTTCATTCTCGGCTAAATTCAATATTTCTTCTACTGGATGAACTGTATCCAAGTTAGGGTGTTCGTTCGGGCTTAACAAAACAGATTTAGTTTGAGAATGGTTGCCATTAAACTCACCAGCAAAAGGCATGAATGTAGATTCAGATTGTAACATTTCAGCGTTGTACCCTTGGTTTGCATTTGGACTTTTCACAATCTCAAAAAACATTTTCTTTAGATCATTAACATCCTTCTTCATATCAAAAAACAATTTATAGAGAATATCGCGTTCAGAATTAAATTCTTTCTCATGTTGATTACTATTCTGTGTAGACAACATAGGCATTGTTTCTTGATGGTGATGAGGGATAAAATATTTCAGTTCCTCGGTACTTACCAATTTATGTGGGGCAAGCACTGATATTTGTTCCGCAATATTTTTCAACTCTCTAATATTACCCGGCCACCTATAATTCACCAATAGAAGTTTGGCATCATCTGTTAATTGAACAGGAGTTGTGTTGTACTTACTTGCAAAATCGACACAAAATTTTCTAAAAAGTATTGAAATGTCATCTTTCCTTTCTCTTAATGAAGCTACTCGAATAGGCACTGTACTTAATCTATAATATAAATCTTCTCTAAATCTTCCTGCTTGTACTAAGGTCAGAAGGTCTTTATTTGTAGCGGCAATAACTCTAACATCTGTTTTTTGAACTTTTGATGAACCTACTCTTAAATATTCTCCTGCTTCAAGCACACGAAGCAGTCTTGCTTGGGTTCCTAAGGGTAGCTCTCCAATTTCATCTAAGAAAATAGTACCTCCATTGACAGTTTCGAAATAACCTTTACGACTTTCTGTAGCACTAGTAAAGGATCCTTTCTCATGCCCAAATAATTCAGAATCAATGGTACCTTCAGGGATGGCTCCACAATTAATAGCTATAAAAGAATTATGTCTTCTGGCGCTTTGTGCATGAATAATTTGTGAGAATACTTCTTTACCAACACCACTTTCTCCTTGAATTAAAACTGTTAAATCTGTATTAGCGACTTGTGAAGCAACACTTAATGCATAATTAAGTGAAGGTTCATTACCAATTATACCAAATCTATTCTTGATAGATTGAAGTTCTTGTTCTGTGAGCATAAATAAATTAAGGTGACAAAGTTACAGAAACTCTGACAGAATACTCTAATTAAAAGAAAAAAAGACAAAAAAAATCCCGACATTTCTGTCGGGATTCTATAAGACGGCGGCTACCTACTCTCCCAGGATTGTGTCCAAGTACCATTGGCCATGAGGGGCTTAACTTCTCTGTTCGGAATGGGAAGAGGTGAACACCCTCGGTAAAACCACCATGAGTTCACTGTATGCATTAAGCGTACAAAATAAATTGAACATATTGGAAATATATAATACAAACTTAAAAAAAATAAAAGCTTACGGGCAATTAGTACTACTCGGCTTTATTGTTACCAATTTTACACCTATAGCCTATCAACGTAGTCGTCTTCTACGACCCTTAAAAGTAAACTCATCTTGAAGAAGGTTT